>CAKUAK010000020.1 GCA_934636325.1 uncultured Eubacteriales bacterium | reverse complement strand
GGTCAAACGAAAAATCACCGCCAAAATGGCGGTGATTTTTCTCGAAATGGTGGACCCAAAGGGATTCGAACCCTCGACCTCTCGGATGCGAACCGAACGCTCTCCCAGCTGAGCTATGGGCCCATATTGCCGCTTTTTGCGGGATTTTCGCAACAAAAAGCAGATTTTTAAGTTTTCCGATTTTAGAAGATTTCAGAGGAAATTCTCTCCGAAATCATGGGCTGAAACTCGCAGGTCGATGTGCGACCATAGGGTTGCGAACGCGGCGCTCTCCCAGCTGAGCTAATCGCCCATATTGAGTTTTATACGGGGTGGTGCCGGTGACCGGGCTCGAACCGGTACGAGTGTTACCTCACGGGATTTTAAGTCCCGGGCGTCTGCCAGTTTCGCCACACCGGCCCATAACACATGAAGTATACCATCAAATCGCACTTTAAGTCAAGTATAAAAGGATATATTGCCCCGGCCGGGTTGTGGTATAATATCCATATATTCGAAAGGGGCGTGTGGATATGGACAGAGAAGAAGCCGCGGGCCTGCTCAAGGCCCAGCATGAATACTTCGCGTCGGGCGCGACGCTGGATATAAAGGCCAGACGGGCGGCCCTCATGTCGCTGCGGCGGGTCGTCAGGGCCCGCGAGGCCGATATCGCCGAGGCGCTGCGGCGTGACCTGGGTAAGCCCCGGGAGGAAAGCTACATGTGCGAGACCGGGCTGGTGCTGGAGGAGCTTTCTTGGATGATAAAAAATCTCGGCTGGCTGGCCGCGCCCCGCTGTGCCGCCACGCCGCTGGCCCAGTTCAGGGCCAAAAGCTATGTCCTGCCGTCGCCCAAGGGCGCGGTTTTGGTCATAAGCCCCTGGAACTATCCCATCCTGCTGACCCTCGGCCCGATGATCGACGCCATCGCGGCGGGAAATACCGTCGTGCTCAAGCCCTCGGCCTATTCCCCGGCCTGCTCGGCCCTGCTCGAAGAGCTGATACCCGAGGCCCTGCCGCCCGAGCTGGCGGAGGTCGTCACCGGCGGGCGAGAGGAAAACCGATGCCTTCTTTCCCTGCCCTTTGACCATATATTCTTTACCGGCAGCAAGGCTGTCGGGCGCGAGGTGCTGGCCGCCGCCGCGCCGAGGCTGACGCCGGTGACCCTCGAGCTGGGGGGCAAGAGCCCCTGTATAGTCGATAAGACGGCCGATATACCCCTTGCCGCCCGCAGGATCGTATTCGGCAAGCTGCTCAACTGCGGCCAGACCTGTGTCGCCCCAGATTATGTCCTGTGCAGCCGCGAGGTGCATGCCCGGTTCATAGAGGCCGTCAAAAAAGAGTTCGCCCGTCAGGCCGGGGCTTCGCCCCTTGATGACCAAAGCTGGGGCAGGATAGTCAACCGGAAGCATTTTGACCGCCTCTGCTCCCTTATCGACCCCGAAAAGGTCGTCATCGGCGGGGCGTCCGACCCCGAAAGCCTCAGGATAGAGCCGACCGTCATGACCGGCGTGACCCTCGACGATGCCGTCATGGGTCAGGAGATCTTCGGGCCGATACTGCCGGTCATGGTTTATGATAACATCGGGCAGGCCCTTGACATCGTGAACGGAGACGACCGGCCGCTGGCCCTCTATGTGTTTACCGAGGATAAGGGCCTTGCCCGCCGCGTCCTGCGGGCATGCCGCTTCGGCGGGGGATGTGTCAACGATACCGTCATACATCTGGCGACGACCAACATGCCCTTCGGCGGCGCCGGAGAGAGCGGCATGGGCGGATACCACGGCAGGGCCGGATTCGACCAGTTCAGCTATCTTAAAAGCATGGTCGACAAGGACACCCGGATCGACCTGCCCATGCGCTATCGCCCCTATACGGCGCTCAAGGACCGCCTGGTCCGCATGTTTTTAAAATAGCTGTCCACAGCCTGTGGGATAAAAACAGGCCTGTGTATAGGTGAAAAGATCGGCCCGCCGCTGGCTTCCAGCGGCGGGCCTTATGCTTTTATAAGATGCTTTTGGGGTCGGGGACTATGCCTGCTCTTCGGCTTTGACGACCGGAGGGGCCGAGGGCACGAACCACGAGGCTATGCAGGCCAGAACGGCAAGGCCGACCAGGATCCAGAGGATGAACTCGACACCCTTTACGTCGGCGATCCTGCCCAGAAGGGGGGATACGACGCCGCCGAAGCTGGAGGCCAGACCCATCGTTATGCCGGAAGCCAGGCCGATGTGGTTGGGCACGAACTTCTGGCCCAGGGCCACCGAGGGGCTGAAGGCCAGGTTAAGCGACATCGCCATAGGTATCAGCATGATGGTCGACAGCACCACCGAGCGGGACAGGGCGACGACGGCCATAAAGGGTATCAGCATGGTCAGGCCGGTGCGGATGACCTTATTGAAGCCATATTTGTCAGCAAGGCGTCCGCCGATAAGGGTGGCGACCGCGCCCGACAGCGAGATTATCGTCGTGACAGAGCCGCTGCGGCTTTCGCTCTGCATGAGGACGTTGAGCCAGAAAAGCGGAATGAAGGTCGACATGCTGACGCCGATTATCGAACGCAGGAATACGACGAGGGTCAGCTTGGAGAAGGATTTCCAGTCGTCCTTCTGCCCGGCCTTCATGGCCGCCCGGGTGGCGCGGACGCCTTCGCTTGCGAACTCGGCGAAGCGGCCGTTCTGGGTCACCATGAATGCCGACATTAATATCGGCGGGATGGCCAGCAGAGCCGCGCCCTTGAGGCCGCCGAAGAGGCTTATCCCCAGGACGGCCAGCATCGGGCCCAGCGCGCCGCCCATATTGCCTCCCACCGAGAATAGGCTTATGCCCTTGCCCTTCTTTTCACCGGCGACATAGTTGGCCATTCGGCCGCCGTCGGGATGGAAGAGGGCGGCGCCGATGCCTGTGAAGGCGACGGCAATGAACATCATCCAGTAGCTGTCAAGAAATCCCAGCATCGAAACGCCGCAGCCGGCCATCAGTATGCCGAGGGACATGAGCCACGGGCGCGAGGTCTTGTCGGCCATGCTTCCGAATACCGGCTGTATCAGCGAGCCTATCGAGCTGAGCGCGAAGGTCAGGCCGGCGGCCGCGGCATAGGTTATGCCCTTTTCGGCCATAAGGAAGGGCAGCAGCGCCGGAAGCGCGCCGCCGCTCAGATCGGCGCACAGATGTCCCATCATGATGACATAGCTGTACGCCCCTTTTTTCAGTTTCATTTTTTCTCCCCCTGTTTTGCGTAAGGCCGCCCATAGGTGGCGGCGATTTAAAACCATTTTAACACATAGCTGGAGTGCAGACAAGGAGAGCCATGGCCAAATGATTTTGTGCATTATGCGCAGAAAAACCGGGCATATGCTAAAAAAGGGCAGAGAAAAGGGCCTCCCCCCCATGGGACGCCCTTAACTCACTCTTCCTCTTTTTCCTTTTCCTTTTTCCCGGCAAGCTTATTCAGAAGCTTGCCGCCGATCATATAGACAGCGACGCCGAGCATAATGAACGCGCCGTATACAAGCACATCTTTTTCTTCGTCCTTCAGCGGGGCGGCACAGGCCGCGGTCGTCAGCGCGCACATGACCGAAATGGAGATATAGATACGCCGCGCGGCATCTCTCATGTATCACGCCCCCTATACTGACAAAAACGATACAATATTGAATGCCTTAATAATAGCACAGCCATTTACAATATTCAAGTAAAAAACAGCATATTTCACAGAAAGACGCGCCCCCTGCGGCCGTGTGGGGGCAAAACCGAAAAAACGATATGATTTTGTCAAAAAGATAGTGCAAACGGCGGAGGTCTCTGATATAATAAATAATTACAGTGCATCTGTATACGCCGCCTTTACGGCGGAGGTGCGCCGCGAAACAGGATATTTATAATTCTGATATAAAGGAGCAACAGAATGAGCAAGTTTGTCTATTTGTTTTCTGAAGGCAACGGCAAAATGAGAGAGCTTCTGGGCGGCAAGGGCGCCAATCTGGCCGAGATGACCAACCTCGGCATGCCCGTTCCCCAGGGCTTTACCATCACCACCGAAGCCTGCACACAGTATTATGCCGACGGCGAGTCGATCAACGACGAGATCCAGGCCCAGATCATGGAGTATATCTCCAAGCTGGAAGGTATCACCGGCAAGAAGTTCGGCGATATCGAGAACCCCCTTCTGGTCTCGGTCCGTTCGGGCGCAAGAGCTTCGATGCCCGGCATGATGGACACCATCCTGAACCTCGGCCTCAACGACATCGTTGTCGAGGCTTTTGCAAAGAAGACCAACAATCCCCGCTTTGCATATGACTCTTACCGCAGGTTCATCCAGATGTATTCCGACGTCGTCATGGAGGTCGGCAAGAAGTACTTCGAGACCCTCATCGACGAGATGAAGGAGAAGCGCGGCGTCAAGCTCGATACAGAGCTTACGGCCGAGGATCTCAAAGAGCTGGCTGACCAGTTCAAGGCCGAGTATAAGGCCAAGATCGGCGAAGAGTTCCCCCAGGATCCCAAGCAGCAGCTGATGGGCGCCATCAAGGCCGTTTTCCGCAGCTGGGAGAACCCCAGGGCCAACTACTACCGCAGGATGAACGACATCCCCAGCAGCTGGGGCACGGCCGTCAACGTCCAGATGATGGTATTCGGCAACATGGGCGATACATCGGGCACAGGCGTTGCCTTCACCCGTAACCCCGCCACCGGCGAGAAGAAGCTCTTCGGCGAGTTCCTTATGAACGCCCAGGGCGAAGACGTCGTCGCCGGCGTCCGCACACCCCAGACCATCGACCAGCTGGCCCAGGTAATGCCCGAGGCATATCAGCAGTTCGTCGATATCTGCGGCAGGCTGGAAGAGCACTACCGCGACATGCAGGATATGGAGTTCACCATCGAGGACAAGAAGCTCTATATGCTCCAGACAAGAAACGGCAAGAGAACTGCCGCCGCCGCCATCAAGATCGCCTGCGACCTTGTTGACGAAGGCATGATCACAAAGGAAGAAGCCGTCGCCATGATCGACGCCAAGAGCCTTGACGCTCTGCTCCATCCCCAGTTCGACGCCGAAGCCATAAAGAAGGCCACACCGGTCGCCACAGCCCTGGCCGCCTCCCCCGGCGCCGCCTGCGGCAGGATCGTATTTACGGCCGAAGATGCCACAGAGTGGGCCCAGAAGGGCGAGAAGGTCATTCTCGTTCGTCTCGAGACCTCGCCTGAGGACATCGTGGGCATGCATCACGCCCAGGGCGTTCTGACCGTCCGCGGCGGCATGACCTCTCACGCCGCCGTCGTCGCCCGCGGCATGGGTACATGCTGCGTATCGGGCTGCGGCGAGATCGTCATGGATGAGGAGAACAAGAAGTTCACCCTTGCCGGCAGGACCTATACAGAGGGCGACTGGATCTCCCTCGACGGCTCGACAGGCAACATCTACGGCGAAGCCATCGCCACGGTCAATCCCACCATCGGCGGCGACTTCGGACGCCTCATGGGCTGGGCCGACGACATCCGCGAGCTGGGCGTCTGCACCAACGCCGATACCCCCGCCGACGCCGCCAACGCCTATAACTTCGGCGCCGAGGGCATCGGCCTCTGCCGTACAGAGCACATGTTCTTTGATCCCGATCGTATCGCCGCTATCCGCGAGATGATCGTTTCCAAGACACCCGAGCAGCGCGAGAAGGCTCTTGCCAAGCTCGAGCCCATGCAGCAGAGCGACTTCGAGGGCATCTATGAAGCCATGCACGGCCATCCCGTCACCATCCGCTTCCTCGATCCCCCTCTCCACGAGTTCGTTCCCACAGAGGAAGAGGACATCGTAGCTCTGGCCAAGGAGATGAACATGGAGGTCTCCGAGCTCAAGGCTGTTATCGACGGCCTGCACGAGTTCAACCCCATGATGGGTCACCGCGGCTGCCGCCTCGACGTCACATATCCCGAGATCGCCGTCATGCAGACAAGGGCCATCATCAAGGCCGGCCTCAACGTCCAGAAGAGACATCCCGACTGGCATGTTGAGCCCGAGATCATGATCCCCCTGGTCGGCGAGGTCCGCGAGCTGGCTTATGTAAAGAATATCGTCACCAAGACGGCCGACGAGCTTATCGCCGAGTCGGGTCTTGACATGAAGTATAAGGTCGGCACAATGATCGAGATCCCCCGCGCTGCTCTGACAGCCGACGAGATCGCCAAGGAGGCCGAGTTCTTCTCCTTCGGCACCAACGACCTGACACAGATGACCTTCGGCTTCAGCCGTGACGACGCCGGCAAGTTCCTGCCCGCTTACTATGACAAGAAGATCTCTGAGTCCGATCCCTTCGCAAGGGTCGACCAGATCGGTGTCGGCAAGCTGGTAGAGATGGCCGTCAAGCTGGGCAAGCAGACACGCCCCGACATCAAGCTGGGCATCTGCGGTGAACACGGCGGAGATCCTTCCTCCGTCGAGTTCTTCCACAGGGTCGGTCTGACATATGTTTCCTGCTCGCCCTACCGCGTGCCTATCGCCCGCCTTGCCGCCGCACAGGCCGCCATCAAGTTCCCCCGCAATAAGTAATAAGGCTTTCTGAGCCATATGCCCCGCCGCTGTTTCCAGCGGCGGGGTTTTTGCGTTTTATGGGTATGTGTGCCGCCCGCCCCCTTGACCTTCCGCCGTGTATGCCTGTATATTGATATAAACATATTCCGCATAAGGGAGGAGCATGACGATGCAAAACCGAAAACAAACGGCCGTTATCGCCGCCGCTGTGGTACTGGCGGCCTTTGCGGTCGTATTCTATTACAGATCGACCCTTGAAAAGCCTGTGACCGTCCGGGAGGCCGCGGAGGGCTTCCCCTTTGACAGTCTCATTTCGGCCTATGCCCGCTATGACAGCGGCGGCGACTTCATACGGGCGAAGGCGGCCGACGATGATCTTTCGGGGATCGCCGAAGAGCTGGGAGGCATCAAGGTAAAGGCGATAGAGCAGGACCCGAGGGCCATGCACAGCAGCGCCATATTCCTTTACGGTCAGGACGGGGGGAGCCGAATGAACCTGATCGTCGCACTGCGGGATGACGGCCGACTGATAATAGACGACAAGCAGTGGCAGACCCTCGACGGCGGCAGTGCCTTCGGCGAGATACTCGCCGGATATTTTTCCGAAAGGCTTATGGAAGCCCCCTTCGGACGCTTCTTCCCCGAGCTTGAGGACGCCGCAGAGGTCATGGCTTCCAACGGTCGGGACGGCATAGCATGGGTGCTCGACGATGCCCAGCGGGACCAGCTGTGGGCCCAGCTTTCCGATGTCGAGCTGCATCTCGAATCGAATGTCGACCGGGAGATGCCCGAGCCCTCGTATATCCTCGGCTTTGACGGCACGACCCTGTATATAACCAGCGAATACATGTGGATCGAAGATGACGGCGGCAAAGAGGTCTTTCATATGGATGGAAGGTACGACACCGACGCCCTTGCCGCAATACTTGAATAAAGATAAAAACCGCCCCCGGATGGGCCGCAAGGCCTTCCGGGGGCGTCTTTATTATTCGATCGTGAAGCTGCACCATGCCTGAAAGCCTTTTGACCGCAGCAGGTCGGTCGAGAGCCAAACGGCGATGCGGTAAGAGCCGGGGGACAGCCCTTCCGGGCCGGTGTACTCGTAAAAGGCAAAGGTATAGCGGCTGCCGAGGCGCACCGTGTCGCCGGTCGAGCTGTGATGGGGGCCGTCCTCAGGGACCTCGAAGAGGGCCGCCATGTCGACCCAGACGCCGTTTTCAAGGCGCTGTATCTTCTGATAGTCCATCTGGCCGAAGGAGGCCCAGAAATGTGGGGTCAGCAGCCATGCGTCGATCGTCGCCGCCCCGGCGCGGCAGGTCTTATCGACAGGGATATACCCGGCGTCGCGCCCATCCAGCACATGGAAGGCGGCTGATGAGAATATAAAGGCGGCCAGCGCCAGCGCGGCTATGATGGCCGAGGTCGGGACGCGGAACCTGCGCCCCGGCGGGCAGTATGTCATTTCCACGGCAGCCCCTCCTTTCGCTATATCCTGTGGGTCACCTTGCCGAGGATGAGGCTCACGGCAAGGGCCTCGAAGTAGGGCAGCAGGCAGAAGAAGAAAAACAGATTGATGTTGCCGTTTCCCATGCGGTGGCCGGTGATGTAGGGCACCGAATATCCCAGCGCCGCGATGACCGCCGCGGCCAGAAGGGTCGGTATGGCCGTCGTTTTGAAAGAACCCTGACAGGTCAGCCACACGGCGAGGGCAAAGAAGGGATGGACGGCGCAGAAATAGGGGATGATCTTATAAAACAGCTTCCATATCTCCGACAGTCTTGTGTATTTTTCAAGCGACGCCCCTTCCTCGCGGAACTCCAACGCCCTGAACTCGAAGGAAGCCTGCACCCGGAAGAAGCCGAGAACTATAAAAAGCAGGACCAGCAGCACGGTGAAGGCATAAAAGGCTTTTTTTACCATGTTAATATCTCCTTTCCGATATGTCAATAAAGATACACGCCTTCGGCGATCTTTATCATCTCTTCGCGGTTCATGCGGGTGCCGAAAAGGCGGAAGGCCCAGTTGCCGACCGACCAGAGCAGCTCCGACTGGCCGCCCATGATTATCAGCTTTGCCGGCTGCCCCGAGACGGTCACATCCTCGACGATGGGGTTATATGGATCGGTCACGGCGTGGTAGGTCTGGCGATAGCTGCGTCCCAGCCCCGCCCCCTCGATATAGACGCTCTTGCCGGTGTAGTCCGACCCGGTGTCGAGCTCCAAAAGGGCGCGGTAGCCGTATTGATCCTGTTCGGCATAGGTATATTCAAGACCGTCGGTCAGATATCCGAGCCCGACATGGCGGGATGGGGCTTCGTAATCCTCCTGCTCGATGGTCATGCGGACCTCATAGCGGTCGGAGTACATGCGGATGTCGATGTCGACCGAGGGCGAGGGGTCGGCCGCCGAGGGGAATATAACGGCGCAGAGAATGAATATCATGGCGCAGGAAGCGGCCAGATCCCTCATGACACGAAGGGCCATGAGCTTCAGCCTCTCCCGGCGCAGCAGCCGGGTCATTTTCTCCTCAAAGGCCGGGGAAAAATCGTGTTCCTCTTCGGATGTCATGGAGGAAAGCCAGCTGTCCCGGGCCCCCGATATATTGGCGCGGATAAGGTCGTCGGTCAGCTTCATATGTCGATGCCTCCTTTCGAAAGCTCTTCGGCAAGGCGCGCCTTGGCGCGCTCGATGCCCTTGTATACGGCGTGATAGCTCTTTCCGGTCAGGCGGGCTATCTCGGCCACCTTGAGCCCGACGTCATAGCGCAGGAGCAGCAGCCTCCGGCTCTCGCCGGGCAGGGCGGCTATCGTCTCGGATATGCTGCCGTCGGAGGAGGGCGCCGATACCGCTATGGCGTCGTCAAAGGGCACCAGCCCGCCGCGTGAGCGCTTGCGGTAGATGTCGATGGCGCGGCTCTCGGCCGCGGCGGCGGCAAAGGCCAGCGTCCGGGGGGAATCGGGGTCGTCCACGCGGTCGAGAAAGGGCAGCATGCTTATAAAGCCCTCATGTACGGCGTCCTCGGCCTCGGCCGGGTCGCGCAGTATGCGATAGGCCGCCTGATACATCCTTCCGCGGCAGGCTCTGTATACGGCCTCGGGCTTTTCGTCCCTTCCCGGCTTCATGGCGTCTCACCCCTTCCCTTTGCCTATATAGACGATGGAGAAGGCCGATATTGGACATTTTTTCACAGAGAAAATTATTTTTGTGGAAGCCGTATATTTCCGCGTCTGTTTTTTGTGCATCTTTCCCGGCCCTCACCCTGTGTTGCCTAATGGCCGCCGGTGGTGTAAAATAGAGACATCAATAACCTTAATGGAGGTCGAACATGGACGAGCTTAGAGAACGCATAGACAGCGCCCTGCGCTTTACCCCCGAACGCATGGAGCCGCTGGTGACCAACGTCGCTTTCCATCCCTATTTCGTAAGATACGGCGCTTTTCTTTATAAGCGCGAGAGCATAAATGACGAGGGAAAGAAGATCAAACGCTTCACCTTCGTCGACCTGACCTGCGGCGAGCAGCGCGAGCTGTTCGACCACAGCCACCTTGCCGGGCTGCTGGAAAAAGAGACCGGCATGAGCTTCGATGCCGACGACCTGGCCGTCATTCCCGAGAAGGTGACAAAGCTCAACGCCTTTGTATTCTCCCTCAAGGACAAGTCCCGCTGGCTCTATGACGGCAAGGCCCTGGCCCGCCTTATCCCCGCCCTGCCCCAGAACGCCGTCATTTCGCCCGACGGCAAAAAGGCCGTATACGAGGGCGACGGCGACCTTTATCTTGTCAAGCTGCCCTCGATGGAGACGACACGCCTGACCCAGGACGGCAGCGCCGACCGCGGCTACGGCATACGCTATCAGGGCTCTTCGGGCTATATCGCCGACCGCCTTGCCGGGGTCAAGCGCCCCACCGGCGTCAGATGGTCGCCCGACAGCAAGCGGTTCTTCACATATCTCCTCGATTTCAGCGAGGTAGAGGATTATACCCTTGTCCGGAGCGTGCCCGAGGGCAAAAAGGCCGTCCGACCGGTCGTTTATACATATAAATACGCGCTGCCCGGCGACGAGCATGTCGCAACGGCACAGTTCATGATGTATGATGTCGAGAATAACCAGCTCAGGAATATCGACGTGCCCCAGACATATATGTCCTTCGGCGCGCCGATAAACGGCCGCCTGTCGATGATGGAGTGGTCGGAAGAGGGCAATATCGGCGCCTGCTATGTCATGGACCGCGGCTGCACCAGGGCCGATATATATGTCATCGACCCGCTGACCTGCTCGGCAAGGCTGCTCTTTACAGAGACCTCCGATACCTTCCTTTTCTTCGACCATCACCATATCCTCAATGCCGGCTCGCCCGACACATCGGATTTTTCGGCCAAGACCTTTGTCATATCCGAAAAGCTCAATAAGCTCTTCTGGCTCAGCGAGCGCGAGGGCCAGTTCGATATCTATGATTACGATCTCGACACGGCCGAGTGCCGCCGCCTGACCGACACCGACTGCTGCGTCCGCCAGCTGCTCTATCTCGACGACGAGAAGAACATACTCTATTATTCGGCCTCGGGCAGAGAGCCTAATGTCAATATCTATCAGAGATATATCTATAATGTCGACCTCGACAGCCTCGAGGTCAAGCTGATGAGCCACGAAAAGGGCGACCATAACGCCTTCTTCGCCCCCGAGGGGGTCTATTTCGTCGCGTCGATCTCGGCCTATGACAATCCCCCGGCCCACCGCATCTTCGACATCACCGACGGCAGCCCCATCGGCACTCTCTGCGAGGCCGACGTCACAAGGCTCGAAAAGATCGGGTTCACCTATCCGATACCCTTCAGGGCGCTGGCGGCCGACGGCCAGACCGATGTTTACGGCGTCATGTTCCTGCCCAAGGGCTTTGACGGTACAAAGAAATACCCGGTCACCGAGTATTATTACGGCGGCAACCAGACGACCCGCGCGCCCCAAACCTTTGCCGAGACATTGAACACCCTCGGCTTCACCCCCTGCTTCTCCGATATGGGCTTCATAACGGTCATCATCGACGGCCGCGGCACCCCCCTGCGCGGCAAGGCCTATCATGACTATTGCTATAACAATATGGGCGACTGCGCCGGCCTGGCCGACCATGCGGCCGTCCTTGAACAGCTCTGCCGCGATTATCCCTTCATCGACCGCGACAGGATCGGCGTCTGGGGTCACTCGGGCGGCGGCTTCGCCACCCTCCACTGCCTGGTCGACCATCCCGAGATATATAAGGTCGGCGTTTCGACCGGCGGCAACCATGCCCAGGAGATCTATTCGGCCGAATGGTCGGAGCGCTATATGGGTAAGTTCGACCGCGATCTCTGGGAGGCCCAGAACGCCGAGTACAACGTCGATAAGCTGGAGGGCAAGCTGCTGCTCATCCACGGCGAGCTGGACGACAACGTCCATCCGGCCTCGACCCTGCGCGTCGTCGACGCCCTCATCAAGGCCGACAAGGATTTCGACATGCTGATAATGCCCAACATGCACCACACGCTGCGCGAGAGCGATTATTACCGCCGCCGCGTGCTGGAGTATTTCGCAAAGAACCTTTAATGGACGGGCGTATAACCTATACAGTCAAAAAAGAGGACGAGGGCCTTTCCCTCGGCAGGCTGGCACGGCAGAGGATGGCCGTGTCAGCCTCTCTTCTGCGTCAGATAAAATGGATACCGGGGGGCATACTGCTCGACGGGCGGGAGGCCTATACAAACGCCCTGCCGTCGGCGGGCCAGGTCATATCGCTGGCCTGCGGGCGGGACATGGGGTCGGAGAATATCATCCCCCAGGACGGGACGGTCGAGGTCGCCTATGAGGACGAGCTCATGCTCGTTGTCGATAAGCCGGGCGGCATGGCCGTCCATCCGTCGCCGGGGCACCCTTACGGCACGCTGGCCAATTATATCGCCGGTATGTTCCGGAGGCGGGGCGAGAGCATCGTTTTCCACGCCATAAACCGCCTCGACCGGGGCACCAGCGGCCTTATGTGTGTCGCAAAGACCAAATACTCGGCCGCCCTGCTGGGCGCGGCCCTTGATCGGGGCGATATCAGGCGCAGCTATTATGCCGTCTGCCTCGGCGTGCCGCAGCCCCCGTCGGGTACGATCGACGCCCCCATCGGCCGGTGCGAGGGCTATGGCATAAAGCGGTGCGTCGCACCCGGCGGGCAGCATGCCGTCACCCACTATCGGACGGCCGCCTCCAACGGGCGGTATTCGCTGGTCGAGCTCGAGCTCGAGACCGGGCGCACCCATCAGATAAGGGTGCATATGGCCCACATCGGCTGTCCGCTGGCCGGGGATTTCATGTACGGCGAGGAGCTTCCCGGCTTCGACCGGGTGGCGCTGCATTCCCGCAGCATAGATATCATCCTGCCCGACCGCAGGGTACACGAAGAGACCCCTCCCCCGCCCTGCTTTTCACAGTTTGTTGATTTGTAATGAATGGGGCTTTGTGGTATAATCTGTTCATATGCCCCGCGCCCCGGCGCGGAGAGCCAAAGAGGCCGGAGAACGTCCGGCGGGAGGAATATATATGCAGGATATGAATGTTGCCGTTCTGGGCATAGCCGGGCTGATGATACTCTGGGAGCTTTCGGCCATCGCCTTTACCAACCGCAAGATAAAGGTCCGCGGCGTCGTGCCGGGACAGAAGCTGGGCGTCGGGCTTTTCGTCGCCGCGTGCATCGTCATCATGCTGGTCAATTGGGGGGTCAATGTCTGGCAGCTGGCCTCGATGGCCGCCGTCGCCGCCGCCGGTCTGCTGGTATTCGCCATGAAAAACGGCTTCAGCGATTACGGCGTCTATATAAACGGCTGGAGCACGCCCTATAAGGATATGAAGTATTACGATATCGAGAGCCGCGAGGGCGATATGACCCGCCTGCGGGTATCGGCGCTGAGAAAAGAGATAACCCTTCTGTTCGCCGATAAGGATCTCGAGCTGGCCGTCGCCTATCTGACCAAAAACAAGGTCTATGATATGGAGACCTATCAGGTCCTCAAGCGCAAGCAGAAGGAAGAAATGGAAAACCGCAAAAAGAAATAACCATTCAAAAAGTCTGCGCTTGCGCAGACTTTTTTTATAGACTGTTTTTGCCTCGCAGGACGGTTATCGGCCAAATATTATTGTGTTTTGTCTGACAATGATGTAAAATAAAGACAGACGGGGATATAGCCCGCCCAACACAGTAAGGAGGAAAGAAGCTATGAAAAAGTTTATCTCGGTCCTTATGGCTGCCGTAATGGCCCTGTCCCTTTCGGCGACGGCGCTGGCGGCCGAAGGTGACCTGGTCATCTCCCCCGCACCGCCGGCATCGGGAAACGATGTCGATCCCGGTTTTAACGATTATGTCGACATCGCGCTGGAGCAGGCCCGCGCGCAGCTGCCCTATAAGGGTGTCAACATCTGGCTCGGCGGCAAGTATATGACCTTTGCCGACGCCGTGCCCGCCATTGTAAACGGCAGGACACAGGCCCCCTATCGCGCTGTTCTCGAGGCCCTCGGAGCTTCGGTCACATATGACAGCGGCAAGATCCAGGCAAAGTTCGAGGACGGTTCGGTCATGGATCTGGCCATCGGCTCCAAGACCATGACATATACAAAGGGCGATGAGGTCACGACGGTCGAAATGGATGTCGCGCCCTATATCGACGCCGCCACCGGCCGCACCTTTGTCCCCATCCGCTTTATCGGCGAGACCCTCGGCCTCGGCGTCACATGGAGCGACGAGCTCAAGGTCGCCTATGTCGTCGACTGGGAGGCCTTTGTCGAAGAGACCGACAAGGATTTCTCCAACTTCAACGCCATGCTGGCCGCCTCGATGAAGGCCCAGGCCGCAGCCGGCAAGAATTATAAGCAGGCCGATTCGATCACCCTTTCGGGCGTTCTGGCCGGCCAGGAAGCCCTCGATCCCCTCAAGCTGACCCTGACGGGCGACAGCCTGACCGACGGCACAAACAGCTCGGGCACGCTGACGGTCGGCATCGACCTCGGCGGCTATAAGTCGACCATCGAATCTCTCGGCGAGGGCTTCACATCGGTCGTCGATACCCTCAACGGCGCCAAGGTCGAATATATCTCGAATGTCGAGGGCGGTCTCTATCTCAGAAGCAGCCTTATCGCCCTTCTCTCCGGCGGCCTCGTTCCCGAGAAGGCATGGCTCGGCATAGATGTAAACGAGCTTTATCAGCAGCTGGGTCTTGATATGGGCGAGCTGCTCGGCCGGACCCAGAGCGCCGACTTCACACTGGGCAGCCTTATCCGCATGATCTGCGAAGACGGCACCCGCGGCCAGACCATGGGCTATATGGCCCCCGACCAGGTGGCCGATCTGCTGGTAGCCATCTATAAGCCCCTCTTCGGCAACGACAGCGTCAAGGTCACAAAGTCGGGCTCTATGGCGACATATTCCTGCAAGGCCGGTATGGCCGAGCTTACAAAGGCAGTGATGTCGGTCGATCCTTCCCTCACCGAGAGCGACGTCAAGGAAGAGCTTTCGGGCATGACCTTTAACATGGATCTGACCATGAGCGTCCGCGGCGAGAGCGTCACGAGCATCACGGCCAATATGGATATGGCGCTTGAGGGCGTCCTGTCGATGACCATGAAGAGCAAGGGCGACGCCAAGAATACCGATATGACCATCACCATCAAGGCCGACGAGATCGGAACGCTAGAGATGAAGATTGTCTCCAAGCTGACCGAGACGGGCAGCAAGCCCCTCGACAAGCCGGCCTCCGGCGATGAGGTCATCTCTTACGAAGAGCTGGTCAATCTGATCGAGCAGGCCTATTCCGACCTGGTCCCCGACGATCAGGCCGCCTAAGGCATGACCGGTATTTAAAGATCAA
>CAKUAK010000019.1 GCA_934636325.1 uncultured Eubacteriales bacterium | reverse complement strand
GATATGTATGCCGCAGGGGAAGTATCTGCCCGAGGGTATGCTTATAAATACCGACACAAATAAAAACTATATCTCCGGCACGGCGGGGCTGGCGAGGGCCGCCCAGGAGGGGACGATCCTGGAGGCCACGGCCGTCATGTGCGACGCCGCCCATAATCTTATCGTCGATGTCGGCGGCATTCGCGGCGTCATTCCGAGAAAAGAGGCCGCCCTGGGCATCGAGTCCGGCCGTGTAAAGGATATCGCCATAATCTCGCGGGTCGGCAAGCCGGTATGCATTAAGGTCAGAGGCGACCGCAGCGGTGAATACCTGCTCTCCCGCCGCGCCGCCCAGCAGGAGGCCCACGGCCATTTCATGGAAGAGCTGGAAAGGGGCGAGGTCATAAAGAGCATCGTCACCCATATAGAGCCCTTCGGCGCTTTTGTCGATATCGGCTGCGGGATAGTATCCCTTATCGGCATAGAGAATATCTCGGTGGCGCGGATAAGCCATCCGGGGCAGCGGTTTGTCACCGGGCAGGCGATAAACGCCGTCGTGACCGGAAAGGACCGGGAGTCGGGCAGGATTAACCTCAGCCACCGCGAGCTGCTCGGGACATGGCAGCAGAACGCCGCCGTTTTCTCGACCGGACAGACGGCGGTCGGAATCGTCCGCGGGGTAGAGGATTACGGCGTCTTTGTCGAGCTCAGGCCGAATCTTTCGGGGCTGGCCGAGCGCTTCGAGGGCGTGGGCCCCGGCGACGCCGTATCGGTGTTTATTAAATCCATCCGCCCCGACCGCATGAAGATAAAGCTGATAATCATAGACGATCTCATGCGCAAGGGGGACGGACATATCAGAAAAGAGGATTATTACATAACCTCGGGCAGGCTCGACAGCTGGGTCTATTCTCCGCCAGGATGCCATAACCGGATAACCTCGGCCTTTTTTGGGTAAAGAAAAAGCCGTGTCCTCACAGGTTTGCCCTTGGGGACACGGCTTTTGGATCTTATATCTCTTTGAACCTGCGGACGGCTTCGGCCGGATCGGGAGCACCGAAAACGGCCGATCCGGCGACCAGCACATCTGTCCCGGCCTCGGCTATCATGGCGGCGTTATCAAGGTTGACCCCGCCGTCGATCTCTATAAGACAGTCAAGACCCAGACGGTCGATCTCTTTTCTGAGCAGCCTGATCTTATCAAGCGAACCGGGCATGAACTTCTGACCCCCGAAGCCCGGCTCGACCGACATGACCAGCACCATATCGAGCATCGGAAGATAGGGGAAGAGGGCCTCGGCCGGGGTCGCCGGCTTGATGGTAAGGGCCGCTTTCTTTCCGCGGGCCTTTATGCGGGATATCATCGAATACATATCGCCCTCGGCCTCTATGTGGATGTTGACCAGATCGGCCCCGGCGTCGATAAAGGCGTCGATGTATTTGTCTGGCTGGGATATCATAAGATGAACATCAAGAAAGGCCTCGGTCGCATTGGAGAGGGATTTTACGACCGGAACACCGATCGAGATGTTGGGGACGAAATGACCGTCCATGACATCGACATGGAGCATGTCGGCTCCTGCCTCATGGACGAGGGCGACGTCATGCCCCAGGTCGGCAAAGTTTGCCGAAAGGATCGAAGGGGATATTTTAGCCATGATGAAAGCTCCTTATATAAATACCGTGTGTTTTTTAAAGTATTCGGCCGGAAGGCTGCATGGGGCGGTGCCGCCGGACGGTAACGCCGGGCCTTCCCACGCCATATATTTAAATAGCGGCGGCAAGCATCGGCCGAAAGGCTGGCCGCCGCTTGATATAGGGGAGGCGGCCCGTGGACGCCTCCCCATCTGTTCATGTTATCAATAAAGCGCGCTTATCATGTAAACGATAAAGGGAACGCAGGCCATGCAGGCGATAAGCGAGAGGGCGAGGCCCTTGGCGCAGGCTTCATCGTCGGCGTGATAGTGGCTGGCCATGATGACCGTCTGGTTCATGACCGGCATGGCGCTGAGGACGACAAAGACTCCGGCCGCCATCTGGGGCACGTTGAGGATAAGGCAGATGCAGGTGGCGATGATGGGGCAGATGATGCATTTGCCCAGCAGCGAGAGCCTGACCAGCTTATCGGTCTTGAAAGCGTCTTTGCCCATATTGGCGAAAAGATGGCCGACCATCATGGCCGACATCGGGGTCGTCAGGTTGCCTATGTATTTGCAGGCGCTCTGGATAAAGCCGGGCAGCTGTATCCCCAGAAGGCCGATGACCGAGCCGAGCAGAAAGCCCTGGACCTGGCGGGAAAAAGAGTTCTTTATCCTCTGGGCAAAGGAAGGTGCGCCGCCGCTGCCGTCCTTTGCGATGAGCGGAACGGCCAGCATCCAGAAGCAGAAGGTGTTGGCCATGTAAAAGGCCATGACATAGGGCGTGCCGTTGTCGCCGAAGATGGCCGTGCAGACCGGCAGGCCGATGAAGATGGTGTTGGCCATGCTGAACATGGCGGTGAATACGCCGCTGCGCTTGTCCTCGATCTTAAAGAGCTTGCCGAAGAGTATGGCGCAGATAAAGGATATTATCTGGATGGCGAAGGGGACGAGCAGAAGCAGGCCCATATCGCGTATGAACGGCACGTTCATGTTTCGCGTGGCGTTTTCGAAGAGAAGAACAGGGATGGAATAGCCGGTCAGAAGACGCGAGCAGAAGGCATAATGGTCGTCGGTAAGGACCTTTTGCTTTGTGGCAAGCATGCCGACCGCAAAAAGAATAAAGATGGTAAAAATACCGCTGAACGCACCGATCACAGACATAGGATCACCTCTCATAATAATACAAGTTCCAGTATACAACAAAAAAAACATCTTGAATAGGGGAACAAAGAAAAAATCTGACAGTCAAATCTTATGAACAGAACTTAATAAAAGGTGGGGATTGATATGAAAAAAATACTTGCTGCGGCCTTGACTCTTGCCGCACTTTTGGTTCTCTGCGGCTGCGGAGCTTATGATTCCGCATACAATACGGCATCGTCGTCTAACAAGATGCCGTCTGATTCGGGTGCGGGATATGACGAAACGGAGAACATCCTTACAGGGGATATGCCGGAGCAGGGCGACGGCCCGGTCGGCATGAAGGCTGACTCGCAGCGCAAGCTGATAAAAAACTATTCGGCAGATATTCAGACACTGGAGTTCGAGGATGCACTGAACAAGATAGAGCAGTTGACGGCCGAGTCAGGCGGGTACATCGAGGCGAGCAGTCAAAGCGGCAGCGGTGCTGTCGATTATGGCAGGATCTACCCGAGGAGGGCGAGTTATACCCTGCGCATCCCGGCAGGAGAGGCAGAGAATGTCATGACCGCGCTTGAACAGGTCGGCGCGGTGACAAGCATAAGCCGGACCTCGGACGACGTCACCGATTATTACTACGATACAGAGGCCCATCTGCGGTCGCTGCGCACCCAGGAGACACGGCTGCTGGAGCTGCTGGAGAAGGCCGACAGCGTCGATACGATGATAACCATCGAAAGCGCCCTGTCCGATGTAAGATATCAGATAGAGAGCCTCGACGGCACGATGCGCAGGCTTGATAATCAGATAGAATACAGCAAGATAGAGCTTTACATAGATGAGGTATTCAGCCCCGACGAGATCGAACGCTCTCCGGTCACCCTCGGCGAGCGCATAGCCGGACGTTTTAAGGCGTCGCTCAAAAACATCAGAAATGGGGCCGAGGACTTTATAGTTTTTCTGATCGGTGATTCGCTGCTTATCATATTCTGGGCGGCTGCTATTGCAGGATTGGTAATAGTATACAAGAAAATCAAGCCAAAACTGTGCAGAAAAGCCAGAAAAGAAAAACCTGACGAAAAATAAACAAAGCACTTGAAATGCTATTCTTAGTGTGTTAAATTAATTCGGCCGGGACTGTATGCCCCGGCCGAGTCTTTTCTTTTTGCGATATCGGCTCTGTACTTTTCGGCGATGTGATGATAAAATGTCTCTGTCAGATTTATTGATACGGAGGTAATCATGCTCTATTATATCTTCCTGACCGCGGCCATGATCGCCGTGGATCAGATCATCAAATATTGGGCGGTGACAGCGCTTAAGAGCCAAAGTCCCATAAATATCATAGAGGGCTTTTTCCGGCTTCGGTATGTCGAAAACGACGGCGCGGCATTTTCCATGCTCCGCGGGAAGCAGGTATTTTTCGTCGTTATAACCATCGCGGCTTTTGCCGTTTTGGTATATATGCTCAAAAAACGCTATATTTCGGGTAAGCTGGGATATCATGCGGTGGCTTTTATCACCGGCGGCGCGCTGGGCAACTTTATCGACAGGGTTCGCCTCGGATATGTCGTCGACATGTTCGACTGGTGCTGGATAAACTTCCCGGTGTTCAATTTTGCCGATCTGTGCATAACGGCCGGAGCGATACTTTTTATCGTCATGTCCTATCTCGATTATAAAAAGGAAGCCGCCGAAAAGAAGGATAACGCCGATGCCTGAGGAGTATTTGTCGGTCTCCGAGTCCGATGCCGGACGGCGGCTCGACGAGTTTCTGGCGTCGACCATCCCGGAGCTGTCACGCAGCCGCATCCAGAACCTATGCGACAGCGGCAAGGTGCTGGTCGACGGGAAAAAGGCAAAAAAGAATCTGCGTATTTCGGGCGGAGAGCTGATCACAGTCGATATCCCCGAGCCCGAGCCGATCGAGTTGGTCCCACAGGATATTCCGCTTGACATAATCTATGAGGACGACTGCCTTCTGGTCATTAATAAGCCCAAGGGGATGGTGGTCCATCCCGCGCCGGGGCATCCCGACGGAACGGTCGTAAACGCCGTCATGTATCACTGCGGCGGCAGCCTTTCCGGTATCGGCGGAGAGCTTCGGCCGGGGATAGTCCACCGTATAGATAAGGACACCAGCGGCCTGCTGGTCGTTGCAAAGAACGATATGGCTCATGCCGGGTTGGCAGCCCAGCTCAAGGACAAAAGCCTTTCACGCATATACGAGGCCATCGCCGTCGGCCGCATACGGGACGACAGCGGCCGCATCGACGCCCCCATAGGCCGGAGCCTGCGCGACCGCAAGAAAATGGCTGTCGGCGGCGCTGCGGCGAGGGAAGCGGCGACGAGATACGAGGTCGTCGCCCGATATAGCGGTTATACCCATGTGAGATGCAGCCTCGAGACCGGAAGGACCCATCAGATAAGGGTCCATATGGCCTATATCGGCCATCCGCTGGCCGGTGATGCCGTTTACGGATACGGCGCGGGAAAGACCGGGCTTGACGGCCAGTGCCTTCACGCCGGGAAGATAAGGTTCATCCATCCCAAAACCGGCGAAGCCATGACCTTCGAGTGTCCGCTGCCGCAGTATTTCATCGACTTCAGAAGAAAGCTGGAGAGGATAGAGGAATGAAAAGGTTTGACGGAGTTTTGATCCTTGCCGATATGGATGGGACGCTGCTCGACCCATCGGGGGTCATATCCGAACGTGACAGGCTGGCCATTGACAGATTTATAGAAGAAGGCGGTATGTTCGGCGTAGCCACGGGGCGGGCAAGACGCTCGGTCGAGCTCTTCCTTCCCGAGCTTCATACCAGCGCGCCCTCGATAGTCCATAACGGCGCGCTCGTGACCGATCTGCGCACAGGGGAGGATGTAAGGACCCTCTGGCTGGGCGATGTCGGCGCGCATATTGTTGAGGATGTTCTCGAAATGTTCCCGCAGGTCGGCATAGAGATATGCCTGCCCGACGATCAGTTTGTCGCCCGGGGCAATTTCTTCAGTGAGCGCCATCATAAAAATATCGGCCTTGAGATGAAGCTACGGTCATATAAGGATGTCCCGCAGCCTTGGCTCAAGCTCAATCTGACCGCCGATCACGAGGTCCTGCTCGACGCCCGCGAACATATACTTTCGCGTTATGGGAAAGAGATCTTCGCCCAGTTCTCGCTGCCCCATTATTACGAGATAATGGCGAAGGGCGCGTCCAAGGGGGACAGCGCGATGTGGCTGCGCGACCGCCTCGGCGTCAGGCCGGAAAACTTCTACACGATAGGCGACGGCACGAATGATCTCGAATTGGTCAAAGCCTCCGGCATCAACTCCTGCGCCCCGGAAAACGCCCGCGATATCATAAAGGACGCGGCGGCTCATATATTGCCCGACAACGCAAACGGAGCAATGGCCGCCATGATAGATATGCTTGATAAAAAGTACTGAGTTCTGATGGGAGAATAGTGATATGGGAAGATCCAAAAATCCTTCAAAAAAAGTTTCCGCGCTGCGTGATTACGGGATGATAACCCTTGGCTCGATCATCTATGTGTTTGCCCTCAAGGTCTTTATAACCCCGATGCAGATACCCTCAGGCGGCATCGCCGGTATCGCCCTTCTTTGCAACTATATGCTCGGCATGCCGATAGGCGTCGTCAGCATGGTGCTCAATATCCCGCTGCTCTTTTTCGGATATAAAATGCTGGGACGCGATTTCTTCTTCAAAACCATGTATATGACGGTTCTCAGCTCGGTACTGACCGACCTTGCCGGATTCCTGCCCGCCTATGAGGGTGATATCCTTCTGGCCTGCCTTTTCGGCGGCATAATCAAGGGCGTCGGCTTCGGCCTCGTCATCCGCGTCGGTGGCACGTCAGGCGGCAGCGACGTCGTCAGCAAGTATCTTTATCGCAAACGCGCTGTGCCCATCGGCACGACCAACATGTCGATCAATGTCTGCGTTCTGGCCATAAGCGCTCTCTTCCTGCGCAGCCTTGAAAGCCTCTTCTACGGCGTTATAGCCCAGTATGTCGTCAGCGTTGTCATGGACAGCATAATCTATGGCGGCGACGTCCAGAAGAACGCACTTATAATCACCTCCAAGCCTGACGAGGTGGCCCAGGCCATCATGCACAATATCGGCCACGGTGTCACTGCCATCGAGGGCAAGGGCATGTATACCGGAAAGGAACGCACTGTCCTCATGTGCGTCGTCCGCCGTCACGAGACCAATTTGGTCAAAAAGACCATCCTCGATATCGACGATACGGCCTTCATGATGCTGTCCGATGTCAGCGAGGTCCTCGGGCGCGGCTTCAAAAATATGAAGATAGATTGATATATCAAAGCACAAAAAACACCGCCCGCGGGACTTAAGGCACCCCCGCGCAGGGGTATCAACCCAATACCGTTCATGAG
>CAKUAK010000018.1 GCA_934636325.1 uncultured Eubacteriales bacterium | reverse complement strand
TCTGATATACTGAACCGGCGGGAAATTTCCCGCCGGTTTTTAAGGTTTATTTAACGTCGGAACAAATTATGAGCTGCGGAGTTTAAAAAGGGCCCGTCCTCAAACGGAGATAATCCCTTACGGAGGTATGCATGAAATACTTTTTTGATACGGTCGACACCATCCCGTCCGAGATGGGCTTCAGCCACTTTGACGACTTTCATCTCAAGTGGCTGGCGGCCGCCGTCCTGTTTTTTCTTGCCTCATCGCTGATATACCGCAGGCTGGGGGCCGCCGACCGGCGCAGGATGCGCCTTGTCATCGCTGCGCTGACTGTGGCCGACGAAGTATTCAAAATATATCTGCTGGCCAGCCACGGCAACTATAATGTCGAATATCTGCCCCTTCACCTTTGCAGCATAAATATCTTTATCGTCACGCTGCATGCCCTGAAGCCATCGGATTTCTGGGGAAACTTCCTCTATGCCTTCAGCATCCCCGGGGCTCTGGCCGCCCTGATATTCTGCACCTGGACATCTCTGCCTCCGACGGCCGGCATGCTCATCCACAGCTTCACCGTACATATACTTCTTGCCGCCTATCCCATCATGCTGACCTGCGGCGGAGATATACGCCCCGACCCCAAGAGGATACCGGGTATAACGGCGGCCCTCGTGCTTCTTTCGGTCCCCGCGATCATCGTCAACCACTTTTACGGCACCAATTTCATGTTTCTCCATACGCCGCAGCCCGGAACGCCCTTTGTCTTTTTCGAAGAGCACTGCGGCAGCTTTCTTGTCGGCGTTCCCATCTTTCTCGGCGTCATATATGCCGTTATGTTCCTGCCGTGGTATATCTCGGGAAAGCTCAAGGTCCGCCGTTGCGCTCAGCGCACCTCGAGCAGCTCCCGCAGCTGACCGATGGCCTTCTTTTCAAGGCGGGATATCCTGACCTGAGAACAGCCAAGCACCGCGGCGGCCTTCTGCTGTGTCATATCCCTGAAAAAGCGCAGCGCAATGACCTTTCTAAGCTCCGGTTCAAGATGACCGATGGCGTCATAAAGACTTTGACGTTCGGCCATATCATCGTCGGTCTGCCCGTCCCCGACGATATCCATAAGACTTCCCCCGTCATCACCCAGCGCCGCATCGAGCGACGCCACCGATGACGGGGCTTTTTGACATACGGCTATATCTTCGGGTATAATACCGGTCAGCCCGGATATCTCATTCACCGTCGGCTCCCGCCCTATGCGCGCCAGAAAACCGGCTCTGGCGCGTTCGACTGCATAGGCGTTCTCTTTTACGGTCCTGCTTATCTTTATCGGGCCGTCATCGCGGAGAAAGCGCTTTATCTCGCCCATGATCTTTGGCACGGCGTAGGTCGAGAACCGGGTGCCCATACTTTGGTCAAAGCCGTCTATGGCCTTTATGAGCCCGATGGCGCCGATCTGGAAAAGGTCCTCCGGCTCGACTCCCCTGCCCATATACCTCCGCACGATGCTCCAGACAAGGGGCGTATGCTCCTTTACAAGCTCCCTGCGTTCAATGTCACCGACTGCGTTCATTTATATCGCCGAGCATTGAGCCGCTTCTTCATAACGACCGTCGTGCCCTTTCCCGGGTGGGACCTGACCCGCAGCTCGTCCATAAAGCTGTCCATGATGGTGAAGCCCATACCGGAACGCCCGGCCCCTCCAGTGGTGAAGAGCGGGGCCCGCGCCGCCTCGACATCCTCTATGCCGCAGCCCTTGTCCGATACAACTATCTCGATGATATCGCCCTCGAACAGCTTTACGGTCATTGTGATATCGCCGATCTTATCCCGGTATCCGTGGACGACGGCGTTGGTCACCGCCTCTGAAACGGCCGTCTTGACATCCTCGAGCTCGTCGAGGGTCGGATCGAGCTGGGCTATAAAAGCTGCCGCCGCCGACCGGGCAAAGCCCTCGTTGGCGCTGCGCGACAGAAATCTGACGGTGAATCTGTTTACCTCGTTTTTCATATGTACATCTCCTGTCCCAGCGGCATCAGCCTTTCTATCCCGGCGGCGCGAAGCACTTTTCCGGGCTGCTGTCCTACCCCTATCAATCTCATTCCTGCGCTATATTCCTTCGCGCACCGCATCGTTCCCATGACGACGGCTATACCCGAACTGTCCATAAACGGCACGCCCGACATATCGAGACAGACCCGCGCCGGAACCTCGCTCTCTATGACGCGGCATATGCTGCCGATCAGCTCCATCGCGCCGTGATGGTCGAGCTCGCCGTCGAGACATATGACCATAGTGCCGTTTTCCAGCGTATGGCTCATTTTCATCTTCTGCACCCCTTGTCTTTTTGAATATAAAAATACCCCCGGACGACCCATGTCCAGGGGTATTGTAATATGCATCAGGGATTGTTTTTTAGCATGTCCTGTCGGACGGACAAACGGCGCGTTTGACATCGCCTATCATATAGAGCGACCCGCAGGCGATTATGACCTCGTCCTCTCCCGCCGTCTGAACGGCGTATTTTGCGCCGTCAAAGGGCTTATCAATGATGGTGACATTGCGGCAGAAGGGGGTGGCTATGACAGCCGTCCTTATGGCCGAAAGGGCGCGGTAGCTGTCGGGCGTGACGGCGATGAACCGCCATGCGCGCTTTGCTACCATCGTTATGGCCTGGCGGTAGTCTTTATCCTCCAGCATGCCCATGATAACGGTGACGCGTTTTCCGGCCATCACCTCGTCGATGACCCGGCAGAGTGCCTCCGCGCCGTCGATATTATGGGCACCGTCGATTATGACAAGGGGATCGCGGCGCAGTATCTCGCACCTTCCGACGAAACGGGTCGTGCTTATACCACGTCTGATATTTTCATCGGATATGCCGAAGCCGCGCTTTTCAAGCTCTTCGCAGATGGCGATGACTGTCAGAGTATTATAGATCTGATGGCGGCCTATAAGGGGGATATGATAGCTCTGCCCCTTATAAACGATATCTGAGCCTTCGGCCGTCATGCTTTTTATCTCCAGCTTTGAAAGATCGGGGATATTGGGGATGACCCCCGCTTCGCGGCATTTTTCAAGCAATACGGCCCTGGCTTCTTCCGGCAGGTCGCAGTAAAGGGCCGCGCCGCACCCCGGCTTTATGATCCCGGCCTTCTGCCCCGCGATCTCGGCAAGGGTGGTGCCGAGGATATTTGTATGATCGAAGGAAATCGACGTCACCGCCGCGACCTCGGGCACATCAATGACATTGGTCTTATCATTGAGCCCGCCTATGCCGCATTCCAGCACGACGAAATCACACCCCTGCCTGGCATACCAATAAAGGGCGATAAGTGTGACCGTTTCGAACTCGGTGCACTCGGATATCTCTTCCTTGACCCGGGCAAAGAGGGGCAGCAGTACCTCGACCGCATCTGCCAGCTCCTGCTGCGGGATCATCTCTCCGTCGAGCTGTATACGTTCGCGGAAATCGACAACATAGGGCGAAATGAAAAGCCCTGTCTTATATCCGGCGTCATGCAGGATATTGGCCGTCATCGTCGCTGTGCTGCCCTTTCCGTTCGTTCCGGCGATGTGGACGAACCGCAGTTTTTTCTGCGGCTGTCCCATCAGCTCAAGCATCCGCTCCATACGGGCGAAGCCGTCACGCGCGCCTGTTCTTGTGGCGCCGTGGATAAAATTGAGCGCCTCCTCGTATCTCATTTCAGGTTGCTTATGCTCTCTTCGAGCTTGCTCAGATGGTCTTTGTATTCGACCAGCTTCTGGCGTTCGGCGGCAACGACATTCTCGGGGGCCTTGGCAAGGAAGCCCTGGTTAGAGAGCTTTCCCTCTATCCTCGAGATCTGCGAAAGGACATTGTTCTTTTCCTTTGCCAGACGCGCCAACTCTTTTTCGATGTCGACAAGGTCGCTCATCGGCATATAGACCTTGGCCGAGGATGTGACGACCGATACCATGGATGCGGCGTCGGCTGGGACCTCGTCGGTCACAACGACCTCGGACGCATAGGCCAGCTTCTTGAAGAATACGCCGGCGCTGCCGAACATATCCTTATCGCCGACAATGATAAGCTCGGCCTTCTTGGAGGGCGGAACATTCATCTCGGAGCGGCGGTTGCGGATGGCCCTTATGACCTCCATGATCTGCTCCATGCGCCTTGCGTCCTCTTCGAAGATAAGGCTCTCGTTATACTCGGGCCACTTGGATACCATGATGGAAGGTCCTTCGTGGGGCAGAGCCTGCCATACCGACTCTGTGATAAAGGGCATGAAGGGATGCAGCAGCTGCATCGTGCCCGAAAGGACATGGACCAGAACGCGCTGTGCGTTTTCATTGGCCTCCATGTTCTCCTTGTCGTTGAGTCTGATCTTGCAGAGCTCGATGAACCAATCGCAGAAGTCATCCCAGATGAAGCTGTAGAGCTTATCGGCCGCGACACCCAGCTCGTATTTATCAATATTCTCGGTGACCGCCTTTATAAGCTCGTTATACCTTGTCAGTATCCACTTGTCCTCTATGGTCAGCTCTTCGGGCAGGACGCCGTCATCGACCGTCAGGTTCATAAGGACAAAGCGGGAGGCGTTCCAAATCTTGTTGGCAAAATTGCGGTTTGCCTCTACCCTCTCGGTATAGAATCGGGCGTCGTTGCCCGGCCCTATTCCTGTGACCAGCATGAAGCGCAGGGCGTCGGCGCCGTATTTGTCGATGATCTCGATGGGGTCAACGCCGTTGCCCAGCGATTTCGACATCTTGCGGCCCTGATTATCCCTGATTATGCCGTGCATAAAGACCGTGCTGAAGGGCTTTTCGTGCATATGCTCCATGCCGGAGAAGATCATCCTTGCGACCCAGAAGAAGATGATGTCGTAACCGGTGACAAGGACGTTGGTCGGATAGAAATATTCGAGCTCAGGCGTCTTTTCGGGCCAACCCAGCGAGGAGAAGGGCCACAGAGCCGAGCTGAACCATGTATCAAGAACATCGTCGTCCTGCTTGAGATGGGTGCTGCCGCACTTCTCGCAGGCATGAGGCTCGTCCTTGCTGACCATCATATGGCCGCAGTCCTGGCAGTAATAGGCCGGGATGCGGTGGCCCCACCAGAGCTGGCGGGAGATGCACCAGTCATGGACATTCTCCATCCAGTTCATATATGTCTTGGAGAAGCGCTCGGGGACAAAGGATATCTCGCCCGACTTGACGACGTCGATGGCCGGCTTGGCAAGCGGGCCCATCTTGACGAACCACTGTGTCGAAGCCATCGGCTCGACATTGGTATGGCAGCGGCAGCATGTGCCGACGTTATGGCTGTAATCCTCTACCTTTACAAGATAGCCCTGCTCCTCCAGATCGGCGACAACGGCCTTTCTGGCCTCTTCGCGGGTCATGCCGCAATACTTGCCGCCCTCTTTTGTTATCCTGCCCTGGCTGTCGATAACAAAGATATGATCGAGGTCGTGGCGCGCCGCCATCTCGAAGTCGGTGGGGTCGTGGCAGGGCGTGACCTTTACGCAGCCCGTGCCGAACTCGCGCTCGACATAATCATCGGCAAAGATGGGTATCGGGCGATTCATGAGGGGCAGGATGGCATTTTTGCCGACAAGGTGCTTATATCTCTCGTCGTCGGGGTGGACGGCTACGCCGGTATCGCCCATAAGGGTCTCGGGCCGTGTCGTGGCGATGACGAGGTATTCGTCGCTGCCCTCGATGGGATATTTGATATGCCAGAGATGGCCGGCCTGCTCTTCATACTCGACCTCGGTATCCGAAAGGGCGGTATTGCAGTGGGGGCACCAGTTGACTATGCGGTAGCCCTTATAGATAAGTCCCTTGTTGTAAAGGTTGACAAAGACCTCTTTGACGGCCTTATTGCAGCCCTCGTCCATCGTAAAGCGCAGGCGCTGCCAATCGCAGGAGGTGCCCAGCTTTTTGAGCTGCTTTATGATGCGAGAGCCGTATTTTTCCTTCCACTGCCAGCAGAGGTCGACAAACTTCTCGCGCCCGTAATCAAAGCGGGTCTCGCCCTTTTCGCGCAGGGCCTCTTCGACCTTGATCTGTGTGGCAATGCCGGCATGGTCTGTGCCGGGCATCCAGAGGGCGTTATAGCCCTGCATCCTCTTGGCCCTTATCAGGATATCCTGAAGGGTATCGTCAAAGGCATGGCCCATGTGGAGCTGGCCGGTGACGTTGGGAGGCGGAATGACTATCGTAAAGGGTGTCTTGCTTTCATCCACCTCGGCATGGAAAAATCCGCTCTCTTCCCAAAACTTATAAAGTGCGTCCTCTGTTGCATGAGGATCATAGGTTTTGGGGAGCTCGTGTCTCTCGCTCATGTTGGTTCTCCTTTATGGTATTTTAGGTTTCGCTGAAAATAAAAAAACCGCAGCAGAAAACTGCTACGGGACGAATCATCCTGATCCGCGGTACCACCCATATTCGCATATGATGCGCGCTTGAGGGTCGGCAGACCCCGGCCTTAACGCGGCAGACGGCATGGCTTACTCTCCTTTCGGCCATGCAGCTCCGGGACGACTTCGGCCGCTTTTCCGCAGGCGTTTTCACCATCCACGCCCTCTCTGCGTCTTCCAAACGGCATACTGCTTCCCTTCTGTGCTGTTGTGCTTTATTATAATTGCCGCGCGGCCATTTGTCAACACAACTTAGAAAAGCGCCGGGACCGACCGGCGCTTTGAAGATATAAAAATCTGTCTTAGGCTGTGATGACCTTCGAGACCTGCTGCATGGCGGTCAGGATATCATACATGTTGCTGACGATACCGGCCTTGACCTGATCGGCAATGCCGAAGAAGTTGAGGCATGTACCGCAGACCATAACGGTGCAGCCCATTTCGGTCAGCTTCTCGAGA
This sequence comes from uncultured Eubacteriales bacterium, assembly GCA_934636325.1. Taxonomy (GTDB): domain Bacteria; phylum Bacillota; class Clostridia; order Oscillospirales; family Butyricicoccaceae; genus RGIG1902. The sequence continues at coordinate 5,173 of CAKUAK010000018.1, read as the reverse complement.
TGTGCGGCGCACTCGTCCTCTGTGGCCAGCTTTACGCCGCCGTTCATCAGCAGGACATAAGAAGGAACGTCATCGGACTGTGTCAGTGTGTAAAGCATCATCTTTGCCAGATTGTGGCCCAGCTCGTCATCGCCGCAGCCGACGGTATTCTTGTTGAAGAATACGGCATAAGAGCCCGACTTCTCACTCTCTTCGCCTGTGATCGTGGGGGCCGAGAACTCGAGTGTGAACCAGCCGTCGCCGTTCTCTGTCTTAAGTGTGCAGCCCTTGGCGTTTGCCAGCCTTGTCAGGTTGTTGACGGCTGTTTCGTTGTCGACCGTTATAGAGAAGGGCTCGCCCTTTTCCAGCTCTTTTTTAGCCATGATGACGGGCATGGGGCAGGGTTTTCCTTTTGCATCAAGATTTACCATTTTGAATTACTCCTTTATCTTATTTTCAGGTATTGTGATCTGATAATATTAAGATACTTCTCATTTGCCCGAAAGTCAATCAAAGACCGCCGTCTATTGCCTATTCAAATATTGTTCATCTTCAATATAGGTTTTTTCTATCTTGCGCATATATCACTGTTCTTCGCATATTATAATATTTTGATATTTTTCAAAAAAGGGGTTGACATATGCCATATCCCATGGTATATTAATATACGTTCCGATGCGGATTTAGCTCATCTGGTAGAGCGCCACCTTGCCAAGGCGGAGGTAGCGAGTTCGAGCCTCGTAATCCGCTCCATTTTAAAGAATGCCTTTGGGCATTCTTTTTTTGTTGTTTAAACCAAAGATAAAGCTGTCCCCCGGATGCCGATAACATCCGGGGATCTTTTATTTCCAGGATATGAACAGGTCGGAAGCCTCTCTGAAGGTGTAAAGATATGCCTCTCTGCCGTTCTGCCAGGCGGTAACGTCAAAAATGTAGTCCTCTCCGTCTATCGGGATGACCAGCCATGAATAAACGTCGCCGCCGCAGGTGCCTGTCTCGACAGTATGGTCGATGCCCAGGACATCGCACATGACCGACGCCGCCAGCACCCAGCCCGACTGTGCCCCGACGTGACGCTGAAAAACGCCGTAGGCCGTATAGGAAGCCGTCTTGGGCTGCCTGCCTCTCGTCTCGTTCACGACCCTCTGCGCCTCGCTGTCATACCTTATATTCTGCGAAAGAAAGCTGTTTATGTGATCTATCCCGTCCCTTATGCCGACCGGGCCGACCCCCTCGCATGCCGTTTCGGCCGCATGGACGGCATAGCTTGCCATATTCTCAAGCTGCTGGCGCGTAGTGTTATAGGATGCCGCTACCTCCATAATGCAGTTATCGCTCTGCTCGGGATAAAGGGTGACCGTTGTTTTGTTCAGCCCCACAGCCCTGCTTCCGCACTGCATCCACGCCATATACATCAGATCATCGCCATATTGCCCGGCGTCGAAGCCCTTGATATAATATGCCTCCGATTTTGAAAACTCGGACAGCATATCGGCCAGGCGGTTCTCCACATCATAAAAGCTGCTGACCGACACGACCGACTGCATCTCGGTCGCCGGACGCTTATACTGTATGCTGACCGACAGCTCCTGATAAGAGAGCACCTTCGACTGCTCGGCGGTTATCGCGGCGACACCGTATATGCCCATCGGCTCTGTCGTCGTGACCTCCTGTATGATGGCCTTTATGTCCTCCTCAAGGTCCCCGCTGTAAGCTCCGATGCGCAGGACGTCATCCGATATGCCCATATTGACCATATTCATCACAGCGCCCTTGAGGGTATAATAGCTGCTTATATCGCTGTCCTGCGACACAGAGATGGCCGTGTTATCCTTCTCGGTGTGCGGGACCGAGGTATAGTATTCGCTGACCGTGCCGGAGCATCCCGACATAAGACAGAGTGCCGCGGCGCACGCGGCAATGCAGAGCTTTTTCAAAGTCATCTTTCCCTTTGCTTATTTGTCCGCTGGACACAGCGGGACTTATATATGATTGTATTACAGTCTGCGCTTCCGCGTCAAGCAAACTATTGATTTATATCCACTCTGCCTTTATAATTAAATAATATGGCCGCAAGCGGCAAATAATCTTTGCAAATGGTGGATAAACATAATGAGAATGAGAAGAAAAAAGAATCTTGACCAGCGCCTTGAACGCTGCGACGGAGTTCAGGTCAAGGATCCCGCTGAAAACAAGGGCCGCTGGCGCAAGATATTCGGCATGGACGGAGAGCTGCACCTTGAGATCGGCTGCGGCAAGGGCGATTTTATCCTCGAATGTGCCCGGCGCAGCCCCGACGTCATGTTCGTCGCTGTCGAAAAGTACCAGAACGTGCTGCTTCTGGCCATGGAGAAGGTGCGCGACGCCGGGCTCAAAAACGTCCTCTTCATAGACGCCGATGCCGCGACGCTTGCCGATGTTTTTGACAAGGACGAGGTCGACAGGATCTATCTCAATTTCTCCGATCCCTGGCCCCCGAAAAAGCGCCATAAGCGCCGACTGACCCATCCGAACATGCTGGCCGTTTATGATAAGTTCCTCAAGCCCGGCGGAGAGATACACCAAAAGACCGACAACACCGGCCTTTTCGAATTTTCGCTTTGCAGCTTTTCGCAGTTCGGATATATCCTTTATGACATCACCTTCGACCTCCACTCGACCGATTTTGACAACATCATGACCGAGTACGAGCGCAATTTCACCCAGCAGGGCATGAAGATATACCGCTGTGTCGCAAGAAAGCCGGGCGGCGCAGCCCCTGCCGCTCCGGATGAATCCGGCGCACTTAAAACAGAATAAAGAAAAAACTCCCGGAAGCCGCTTCACTCGAAGGCTCCCGGGAGTCTTATCATTTATTTTGTCCCCTTCAGGATGGGGGCTATTTTTTTATATATCAGAAAGCTGACTGCCGTAACGGCCATGCCTTTAACAAAGGTAAAGGGCATATTGAAAATTATCAGCGCCTGCCACAAATTGTTTATCCCGCTGTATATTGCGTTATACGCCGCGATTATGCCCTCCATCGGCATAATGGCTGTCTATACCGGATATACAATGTCATCGTTGGAAAAAACGCTTATGACCGCCATCGACAATGCACCGGCCAGCGCACCGATAAAGGCGCCCTTTCTCGTCTTGTTCTTTTTGTAGATGACGCCCGCCACCGAAACGAATACAGCGCCGAGGACGAAGTTTGAAAGCTCGCCGACGCCGCCGGTCGATGTGACAAAGAGATGGAGAAGGTTTTTGACAAAGCAGACCATCACCCCGGCCACAGGTCCGAGGGCGAACGAACCGATCAGGGCGGGAAGCTCTGAAAAGTCCATCTTGATGAATCCCGGCATGAAGGGCACGCTGAAATCAAAAAGCATCAACACAAAAGAAACGGCGGCCAGCATAGCGACCGACGCCATTGTCCTTACAGACAGCTTGGAACTCTTATTCATTTTTCTCCTTACGAGATATGATTTGGATTTAGCTTTCGCTTTTCATATCTTCTTTCATCCGGACTTTACCGTTGGTCTCGGAGTTTCACCGAATCAGCTTGCGCGCGCGGACTTTACCGCCAGTCGAGATTTACACTCTGCCCTGAAGATACAAAACCTTTTCCCGGGTTTTAAGGAAAAGGCCACAGCGCCTCCTTTCCTCTTTATTTCGCCCATATTATATACCAACCGTTTTGGTTTGTAAAGATGCTGATACAGGAGGTAACAATATGACGTCAAGACCTCTCGCCGCCATCGCACGGCCTCTTATCGTATTTCTCTGCTTCTATCTCGGGTTTATAGCCCCATATAACGGCGGCGCCTCGGCGCCGTCCTCTCCGGTCGCTGTCACCACTGTCTCATCGGATGACCCAAAAGACATCGCCCTGACCTTCGACGACGGCCCTGGCGGCGAATACACCGACATGATCCTCGATCACCTTGAAGCCTGCGGCGCAAAAGGGACCTTTTTCATCATGGGATGCAGGATAAATGATAATCTGCCCCAGATCAAACGCATGATCGAGGGCGGACACCAGCTGGGCAACCACACATGGGATCATGTCGATCTGACCAAAACCGATAAAGATGCGACCCTGCGCCAGATCATGTCGGTACACGACAGTATAAAGGGCCTTTTCGGCGTCTCCCCGCAGCTCGTCCGCCCGCCTTACGGCTTCTTCGATGAAAATGCGCGCAGCGCCGGATTCCCCCTCATACACTGGTCGGTCGACACCATGGACTGGCATCTTCTCGACGCCGACGCCGTCGTTCGTCACATACTCGAAAATGCCCACGACGGTGACATAATACTCATGCATGATATATATCCATCCACGGCCGAAGCCGTCGGACGTGTCCTTCCGCTGCTCGATCAGAAGGGCTTCCGCATGGTCACCGTATCAGAGCTGTTCGCCATACGCGGGATAGCTCTCGAACCGGGCAAAGCCTATTACTGTGCCAGATAAAAAAGACCGCCCCCGGATGACCCGGAAGCGGTCTCTATCTGTTTATTACCCTACATCAGCCCCGCAAAGAATGAGGCCGCAATGACGGTCAAAAGGCCGGAAACGACGATCGAGAGGCTGCTCATCGCGCCCTCGGTCTCACCCATCTCCATGGCCCTTGATGTCCCGATGGCATGGGACGCTGTGCCGATGCCGATGCCCCGGGCGACGGGATCGGTTATTTTGAAAATGCTGCACACCGCCGGGGCAATGATGCTGCCCAGCACACCGGTCAGGATTATAACGGCCACCGTGATGGTGACTACGCCGCCGAGCTCTTCAGAAACACCCATGCCTATAGCCGTTGTGATCGACTTGGGCAGCAGGGTTACATACATCTTATGTCCGAGGCCAAAGGCGCGGCAGAGCAGAAATACCGAGCCCATACTGGTTACGACGCCCGAGGCGATGCCTCCGATAATGGCGGCAAAGTTCTTTTTGAGCAGCTCCAGCTTGCGGTAAAGGGGAACGGCAAGGCATATCGTCGTCGGAGTCAGAAGATAGCTCAGATATTTCGCGCTGAAATTGTAATCGGCATAATCTATCTTAAAGACGGCAAGACAGGCTATGACGAGCATTATGGATATCAAAAGAGGGTTGAATATCCCCTTTTTGAACTTCGACTGAAGGGCCAGGCCGATAAGATAAGCGCCCAGCGACAACGCAACGCCGAAAAAGGCCGAAGCCGAGATCATTTCTTCC
>CAKUAK010000017.1 GCA_934636325.1 uncultured Eubacteriales bacterium | reverse complement strand
TTGTCGAAGGCGTCCCAGCGAGCGAGGTCTCCGCAAAATCGAAGATTTTGTGGAGCAGAGCGTCAGCGGACGCCTGACAGCAAAAGGATCGCCCTTTCGGGCGGTCCTTCTGCTATATATTGCCGTCTTTTATTTTACTTCAGGATAGAATCGGTCTTGCCGTCGATGCCTGCGCAGAGCAGAAGAATAAGGAATACCTCCTGGGGGCAGCGGTAAGCGCCCTCGACGGGGAAGAACTCATCAAGGTTGTGGCACTTATTGTCGAATGTGCCGCCGCCGATGGTGACGCAGGGCAGACCGCGGGAGACCGCCATGTTGCCGTTGACCGAGCCGCCCTGGGTGAAATAGACCTTATCGGGATCGGGGCTGAACTTCTTGGCGGCAAGATATGTGGCCTCGACCATGGGGGCGTGGATATCCTGCTTTCCGGCCGGGACGTCGCAGAACTGCTTGCTGTCCCATGTGATGGTGTCCTTGCCCCAGCGCGCCGTCTCTTCGTCGCAGGCCTCCTGGATGGCCTTGAAGATGCGGTCGTTGAGCTCTTCAAGCACCTCGGCCGAGTTGGAGCGGAAGTTGAACTTTATGGTCGCCTTGGGAACGATTGCATGGATGCCGGCGTCATTTCCGGCGTGGAAGTTGGAAACACAGAAGGTGGTGCGCGGATCCTCGGGGACCTGGAAATCGGCTATCTTGGCGACAGCCCTTGCGGCGGCGTGGAGGGGGTTGGCCATCTCGCCGAAGGCGCCGTAGGCGTGGCCGCCGATACCGTAGAAGTTGACCTCATAGGTCTTGAAGCCTGTGGCCTCGAAGGTGATGCCCTCTGTCCATGCGCCGTCGACGCTGATAGAGGCCTCTATATCGGGGTTATGATCGAGGAAATCCTTCATGCCGCCCAGAGAGCCCATGCCCTCTTCGCGGGCCGTGCCGACAAAGACGATGTCGCCCTTTGTCTTAAGGCCGCTGGCCTTTATGCCGCGCAGAGCCGACAGCAGAACAGCCAGGCCGCGGGTATCGTCGACGATGCCGGGGGCATAGAGGACGCCGTTCTCTTCCTTGACCTCTTTGACGCTGCCGAAGGGGAATACCGTGTCCATATGAGCCTCGACAAGGACCTTCGGTCCACCGCCCGTGCCCTTGAGCAGGCCGACGGCATTGCCGTATTCGTCGATATGCACGTTCTCAAGGCCGAGGTCCTCGAGATAGCCGCAGTAGGCCTTGGCGCGGGTCTCCTCGTGGAAGGTGGGGGATTCGATAAGTGTCAGCGCCTTCTGGTCGCTTATCGACTGGTCCTGATCCTTCTCGATGAACTCGATGCCCTTTTTGACCTCGTCGATGGCCGTGACCTGATCAAAGAGGCCCTGTATCTTTGCCGATACCTGATAATCCATGGTGATTCCTCCTGTTTTTTTATTATTGTTCGAATATATGCGCTATGCCACAACGATGGCAAGGATGACGGCGTCGCTGCCGCTTCGGTTCTCAAGGCTGTGGCCCTGCCCGCCGCCGGTGAACATGGCGTCGCCCTCGTGCATCGTGACCCACTCGCCGTCGTCGTTGGCGGCTATCTCGCCCGAGAGGACATAGTATATCTCGGCGTCGGTATCGTGGGTGTGATATCCGATCGAAGAGCCGGGCTTTATCGTAAGGCGGTTGAAAAGGGTAGCCTTCCCCAGCATCTGGTCGCCGCCGTAAACGACGTCGGTCTCTACCTCGCCCCGGCCGCCGCGCAGGTTATTGCGCAGGCTGTGGGGCATATCCTGTTTTTTATGTACCATTTTCATTACCTCCGTGACCTTAATATAATAAATATAGCACAGCGAAGCCAATGCAACAATCCGGCGCTCTGACGAAATAAAGCCCCGCCTTTTGGGCAATTTGATGGAAGGGGTTTCCCCACGGACCAGTCCGTGGGGGCCCCTTTTAATTAAATAGCCTGCGGTCGGCAAAGCCTCCCTGCGGCATACGCCGGACTGCCGGCGCGGCGCAGAAGCGCCGTTAAGGGCGGCATCCGGAAGTAAGGCATTATCTCTATCCCCAGATATTTCTTCTCCGTCGCGGGCCTGCCCCCATCAAAACAAAGTTTTGATGGGGCTTTCATTGACAGGGCGGCGCAAAAAATATACAATGCAGGTATAAGCGCCGACGCTGCGGCGCACGACCAAAGAAAGGCGGAAAACGCCCAATGAACGAAAAAAAGACACGTCAGCTCAGCTCGCCCATCTGCTTTTACATCGCGGGCGGGATATTCCTTATCTATGCGCTGATATTCCCCTTCTACCGGCTGGGCCATTACCTGATCGCCGGGCTGCTGTCGGCGGCGGGATACTTTATCTCGGCCCGGCTGCTGCCCAAGCAGACGATCGAGCTTGAGGAGCCACCGGCGGCCACCGGCGACGCCCTTGCCGACCAGGCCGTGACCGAGGGACGGGGATATCTCAAGCAGCTGTCGGCCATACGCGCGGGGATATCCGACGCCGGGGTAAAGGCCTCTCTCTCGTCGATCGACACGACGGTGGGGCGCATACTCTCGGCCATTCAGGATCAGCCCAAGAAGGCCCCGATGGTCCGCAGGCTCCTGAGCTATTATCTGCCGACCCTCATCAAGCTGGCCGGTTTTTACGAAAAGCTGGAGCAGCAGGGCGGCGAGGGCGACAACATCGCCGATTCGATGCGCCGCATAGAGGGCAACCTGACCTCGCTTGACGGTGCGCTCAAAAAACAGCTCGATCTGCTTTACGAAAACGACGCCCTTGACATTTCGACCGACATCACGGTAATGGAAAACATGCTTTCCCGCGAGGGCCTTTCCGGCGGGAACGATAAGCTCTAACCCATACTAAAGGAGAGATATTAAAATGGACGAAAAGAACACAGCCGCACAGGAGATGCCCACCCTTACACTCGAGCCCTTCGCCGATGAAGCCAAGGCGTCGGCCGCCGCGTCCGCACCGGAAAGCAGCGAAAAGCAGGTCGAAGCTGCCGACCTTGAAAGCACACTGAGCGAGGCCGAGCGCAAGCTGGTCGATGATTTTTCCGAAAAGATAGACATCACCAATTCCAATATGGTCCTCCAGTACGGAGCCGACGCCCAGAAGAAGCTGGCCGGATTCTCCGAAAGCGCCCTCAGCAATGTTAAGACAAAGGATCTCGGCGAGGTCGGCAATATGATAACCGACCTGGTCGGCGAGCTCAAGGGCTTCAACATCGAGGAGGACGAAAAGGGCTTCCTCGGCTTCTTCAAAAAGCAGGGCAATAAGCTTCAGATGCTCAAGACAAAATACGACAAGGCCGAGGTCAACGTCGAGAAGATAGCCACAATGCTGGAAGACCATCAGATCCAGCTCTTCAAGGATATCGCCATGCTCGACCAGATGTATGAGAAGAACATCGCCAACTATAAAGAGCTGACCATGTATATCATCGCCGGCAAGAAGAAGCTGGAAAAGACGAGAAGCACCGAGCTGGCCGAGCTGATCAGGAAGGCCGAAGCCTCGGGCAAGGCCGAGGACGCCCAGGCCGCCAATGATCTGGCCGCCCTCTGCGACCGCTTCGAAAAGAAGCTCCACGACCTCGAGCTGACAAGGATGATCTCGGTCCAGATGGCCCCCCAGATCCGTCTTGTCCAGAACAACGACACACTTATGGCCGAAAAGATCCAGACCACACTGACCAGCACGCTGCCCCTCTGGAAGAGCCAGATGGTCCTGGCCCTCGGCCTCGAACACTCCAACCAGGCCATGCGCGCCCAGCGCGAGGTGACCGACGTCACCAACGAGCTGCTGCGCAAGAACGCCGAGACCCTCAAGATGGGCACGATCAACATCGCCAAGGAGAGCGAGCGCGGCATCGTCGACATCGAGACACTTCAGCAGACCAACAATTCCCTTATCGAGACCCTCGACGAGGTCGTCAAGATCCAGAACGAAGGCCGCGAGAAGCGCCGCGAGGCCGAGCAGCAGCTGGGCCGCATAGAGGGCGAGCTCAAGCAGAAGCTGCTTGAGGTCAACAGAGGCCGTTAAAAATGGAAAAGCTGATGGACCGCCGCTTCGCCGCGGCTGCCATGTGCGTCATGATGATACTCGGCCTGCTGCTTGGGGCATATTCCTCGGGCAGCCGCCTGCGCTCGGCCGTCGAAGATGTCTTCTATAACGGCGAGCTGGGCGACGGCATCGGCGTGGCGTCGGATATGTCCAACCGGTGCGCCGCCGTCCGCAACCTGATCGTCGTGGCAAAACGCAGCCTTGACCCGAGCTCCGAGGCCTTAAAGGCCGCCGGAGACGCCGTCGCCATGGCCGAAAGCGCCTCTTCGCTGGCCGACAAGGCCGAGGCCGACCGCACCCTCGAGGATGCCATAACGGCCCTTTACGACGAGCTGGGCCAGGTCGGCCTGAGCGACAACGATTCGAGATACCGCTCGAAGCTCTATGCCGATTTCAGCTCCTACGGCGACAGCATGTCCCACGACGGCTATAACGACAGCGCCGCGGATTATAACTCGAAGCTGTCGGCCATCCCGGGCGGCATGCTGATGCGCCTTTTCGGCCTGCGCCCGGCCCCGCTGTTCCGCTGAGGCCACCGTCCCGCATAAGCGGGAGAAAGGATGGAAATACAATAAATGAAGAGACACCCCGGCATGGGCCGCGCCTGCTGCCTTGCCGCAATAATGTCCCTTGTGCTCTCGCTCTGCGCCGGGGCATTCGCCCTTGAGCCGAGCCAGAGCTTCTATGTCTGCGACGACGCCAACGTCATCTCGCAGGAGACCGAAACATACATCTGCGACGAGAACTACCGCCTTTACGACCAGTGCTTCGGGGCGGAGGTCGTCGTCGTCACGGTCGATTTTCTTGACGGCCGCAATTCCGAGGAATATGCCTATCAGGTCTTTAACGACTGGGCGCTGGGCGACAAGGACGAAAGCAACGGCGTCCTGATCCTCATCTGCCCGGGCGAAGAGAAATACTGGGTGACCTCGGGCTCGGGGCTGACCCGCGAGCTGCCGGCCGGAACGCTGGACGATATCCTCTATGAATACATGGAGGGCTATTTCGACGACGGCGATTATGACGCCGCCGCACTCAACACCTTTAAAGCCATCGTATCGGTCATCGACGACAAATACGGCGTGACCGAAAGTCAGGCCGACGCCTGGTACAACAATAACGGCGACGCTCCGCAGCCCGACGATATGCAGCCCCAGCAGAGCGAGCCGGCCGGAGGAGACACCATGGATAGGATACTCGGATTTATCATCCTTCTTGTCATAGTTTTGGTCATCCTCAGGGCAATACGCTCGATCGGCCGTCCCCGCCGCTATTACGGCGGCGGCACATACGCCCCCAGACCCCGCCGCGGCTTCTTCGGCGGATACCGCAGGACACCGCCTCCCCCCGCAAGGCCGATGACACCTCCGCCCCCTCCGATGGGCGGCAGGCCCGACCCCGGAAGAGGCCCGGGCGGCTTCGGCGGACAGCCCCCGCGCCGTCCGTCCTCCGGCGGTATTTTCGGCGGCTCGCGTCCCTCGGGCGGCGGAAGCACCCGCGGCGGCGGTTTCGGCTCTTCCCGTCCCTCGAGTTCACGTCCTTCCAGCTCAAGACCTTCAGGTTCAAGGCCCTCGGGCGGCGGAAGAGTGTCATCCGGCGGCGGTCACTCCCGCGGCGGCGGAGCCGGAAGGAAATAACCCCCTCGACGATCAGAAACGGCGGCGCAGCCGCCTAAGGAGAAAATATAATGCTTGGTTTTTATAACTACACCGTCATCCTGACCTATCTCGGCGCGGCCTCCGGCATATACGGCATAATAACCTGCCTGAGCCGCCAGAGCCCGAGGATAGGCGTCCTCTGCCTCATGCTGTCCGGCCTGTGCGACATGTTCGACGGCGCTGTGGCGCGGACGCGGCAGCGCACGAATGACGAAAAGCGGTTCGGCATCCAGATCGACTCTCTGTCCGACCTCATATGCTTCGGCGTGCTTCCGGCCTGCATCGGCTATACCGTCGGTCTGCGCAAGCTGCCCCATATGGTCATACTCGTGTCCTACTCCCTGGCCGCCCTTATCCGTCTGGCCTATTTCAACGTCATGGAGGAGCACCGCCAGGATACATCGGGCGGCAAGCGCGAGCTCTATGACGGCCTGCCGGTGACGACCTCGGCCCTCTTTTTCCCGTTCATATTCGTCCTCATGCCCTATATCGGCATAAAGTTCATGACGATATCCTACGGCCTCGTCATGGTGGCGGCCGCCGTCGCCTTCCTGGCCAACTTCAAGGTCAAGAAGCCCGACATGAAGGGCTGTCTCCTGCTGGCCGTCCTCGGCATAGCCGAGGCCATACTTCTGGTGACCGGAAATGTCCTGTCCTGAAGATAACACCCTGCGCGCCTGCCCCCCGGCCGAAGAGGGCAAGGCACTTTCCGGCCTTTACCGGGGCGCGCTGCGGCCCCTGCTGCCCCTGCTTTCATCAAAGGCGGCAAGCGCCGCCGGGGGCGCCGCCATGTCGACCCGGGCGTCGGCCGCCCTTGTTCCCGGCTTCATACGCCGGGCGGGAATAGACATGTCGGATTTCGAATCGCGGGAGTGGCGCAGCTTCAACGATTTCTTCACCCGCGGGCTGCGCCCCGGCGCGCGGCCGGTCGATCCCGACCCGCTGGCCCTCGTCTCGCCCTGCGACAGCCGCCTGCTGGCCCTCGACATAACCCCCGACCTGACCTTTCGGATAAAGGGCGGGGATTACTCGGTGTCCTCGCTGCTGCGCAACCGCCGGCTGGCAGAGGACTTTGCCGGCGGAAGATGCCTCATCTTCCGCCTGTGCGTCGACGATTACCACCGCTACTGCTATTTCGACGACGGCAGCAAGGGGTGCAACATCCCGCTGCCCGGCCGGTATTATACCGTCCAGCCGGTGGCCCTCGAACGCCACGATTTCTTTAAAGAAAACAGCCGCGAATACACCGTCATGGCCACCCGGCACTTCGGAAAGGCCGTTCAGGTCGAGGTCGGCGCCACCTTTGTCGGGCGGATAGAGAACCACCACGGCGTATGCTCATTCCGCCGGGGCGAGGAAAAGGGCATGTTCCTCTTCGGCGGCTCGACGATAGTCCTTCTTCTGGGCAAAAACGCCGCCGATATCGACCCCAGGATCATCGAAAACACCTCCCGCGGGCTTGAGACCCGGGTGCTGCTGGGCCAGAGGATCGGCCATGCCCGCCACGCGGGATAATATCCATACTTAATGGGATCATATTGTCTATGTGGCTGCTTGATCCATCAAAAAGTCTGTGCTTCGCCGCAGACTTTTTCTATTAGATGTTTTTGCACGGACATGTGCCGGGCAAAAACACCATGACCCGCGCGGCGCATCGCAATGCGGCCGCGAAACCGGCCCGCAGGCCGGAACCAAATTGTCGAAGGCGTCCCAGCGAGCGAGGTCTCCGCAAAATCGAAGATTTTGTGGAGCAGAGCGTCAGCGGACGCCTGACAGCTTAACAGATCATACTGTTTGTATGATCCGCTTTTTAAAATATAGTTTGGCTTATACAAAAACTTTTTAAACGAAGGGAGACAGCATATGAATAATATAAAGCTGAAGAGCCTTGCGAGGGAGACGGCGATAGACATCACCGGCGGCCTGCTGATCGCCGTCGGCATCTATAACTTCGCCATCGGGGCCGATTTCCCCCTGACCGGCGTTTCGGGCATATGCCTTATACTCTATCGTCTGACCGGGCTGCCCATCGGCCTTGGGACGGTTCTGGTCAATATACCCATCGCCGTATGCTGCTTCCGCCTGCTGGGGCGGGGCTTCTTCTTCCGCTCGGTCAAGAGCATGCTGATATCCTCCTTCATAATCGACGTCATCGCGCCCATGCTTCCGGTATATCAGGGCGACCGCCTGCTGGCCGCCGTCTGCACCGGCGTGCTGTCGGGCCTCGGCTATGGCCTCATATACCTCAACAACTCGTCGACCGGCGGCTCTGACTTCATAATAATGTCGGTGCGGGCCCTCAAGCCCTATCTGTCGCTGGGCAGCATATCCTTCGCCACCGACGCCGCCATCATCATGGCCGGGGGGCTTATGTTCAGCGACGCCGACGGCATTATCTACGGCATCATAATGGCCTATCTGCTGTCCCGCATGGTCGACAAGGTCATGTACGGCATCGACAGCGGCAAGGTGGCCTTTATCGTCACCCAGCACGGCGAAGAGATGGCCCGGGAGATCGAGAGGGCCTGCGGCCGCGGAGCGACGCTGCTCAAGGCGACCGGCAGCTATTCCGGCCTCGATAAGCAGGTCGTCATGTGCGCCTGCGGCAACAAGCAGATGTTCCTTGTCCAGCGGGCGGCCAAACAGGTCGACCCCGCCTCCTTCACGGTCGTCATGGAATCCAGCGAGGTCCTCGGAGAGGGATTTAAATAATCCCCACAACATCAGCGATTTTGCGGGGGCCCCAGTATTTGATAGCCTACGGTCGGCAAAGCCTTCCTTCGGCGGACGCCGGACTGCCGGCGCGGCGCAGAAGCGCCGTGATGCTGTCAGGCGTCCGCTAAACGCTGGGACGCCTTCGACATTTTTCCGCCTTACGGCGGTTTCGCCGTTTTGCTGCGGCAAAATCGGCGGGTCGGGGTGTTTTTCCCCGGCGCATGTCCGTGGAAAAACATATTTCATAGCGCCGATGGCGCAGGGTGCATGGGTGGAGAGCACCTATAATGCCTTCCCCTTACGCGGCTTCTGCCGCGCGCCGCAAGTGCGGCGTAATGATTTGCCCGGACACGCGCCGGGCAAGTCTATTTAATTCATGGCCCCCCGCAAAATCACAGATTTTGTGTGGAGATATATCTCCACACGCGGCTTCTGCCGCGCGCCGCAAGTGCGGCGTAATGATTTGCCCGGACATGTGCCGGGCAAATCTATTTAATTCATGTGGCCCCCGCAAAATCACAAATTTTGTGGGGCAATCCCTGACAGCTCATTTTTTATTTATCTTGACTTTTTACACTCCGGGGGTTAACATTAATATGTACGGAGGCTAAAGCCTTTGTGCGATATGCCATGTTTGAAAATTTTTATTGGAGGAGATACCAATGAACGCTTACATGCAGAGAGTTCTGGACGAAGTCAAGGCCCGCAATGAGGGCGAAGAGCTGTTCATCCAGACAGTTGAAGAAGTTTTTAAGAGCATCGAGCCCATCGTTGCCCAGCATCCCGAGTACGAAAAGGCTGCCCTTCTTGAGAGAATGTGCGAGCCCGATCGTCAGATCTCTTTCCGCGTAGCGTGGGAAGACGACAACCATGTCGTACATGTAAACCGCGGCTATCGCGTACAGTTCAACGGCGCTATCGGCCCCTACAAGGGCGGCCTGCGCTTCCATCCTTCGGTTAAACTTGACACAATGAAGTTCCTCGGCTTCGAGCAGACCTTCAAAAACAGCCTGACCAGCCTGCCCATCGGCGGCGCTAAGGGCGGTTCCGACTTCGACCCCAGGGGCAAGTCCGACACCGAGATCATGCGCTTCTGCCAGGCTTTCATGACAGAGCTTTATCGTCACATCGGTCCTGACGTTGACGTTCCCGCCGGTGATATCGGCGTTGCCGGCCGCGAGATCGGTTATCTCTATGGCCAGTACAAGAGGATCAAGAACGTTTGGGAGAACGGCGTTCTGACAGGTAAGGGCCTCAGCTACGGCGGTTCCTACTTCCGTCCCGAAGCTACAGGCTACGGCGCTACATATTATCTGGTCGAAGTCCTGAAGCACTTCAATGACTCGATCGAAGGCAAGACAGTCGCAGTTTCCGGCTTCGGCAACGTTGCCTGGGGCGTCTGCGAGAAGGTCGCTCAGCTGGGCGGCAAGGTCGTCACCATCTCCGGTCCTGACGGCTACTGCTATGATCCCGACGGCATCACAACACCCGAGAAGATCGGTTATCTGCTCGAGATGCGTGCTTCCGGCCGCGACAGGGCTCAGGACTATGCCGACAAGTTCGGTGTTAAGTTCGTTCCCGGCGCTAAGGTCTGGGGCGAAAAGGTCGACATCTGCATGCCCTGCGCATATCAGAACGAGATCGGCATGAAGGAAGCCCAGGAGATCGTCAACAACGGCGTCGAGTATTACATCGAAGTTGCCAACATGCCCACAACAAACGAGGCTCTTGAGTACCTCCAGAAGAACGTCAAGGTCGTTGCTCCTTCCAAGGCTGTCAACGCCGGCGGCGTCGCCACATCGGCCCTCGAGATGGCTCAGAACTCCATGCGTTACAGCTGGCAGCCTGAGGAAGTCAACGAGAAGCTGCATCAGATCATGAAGAACATCCATGATAACTCCGCTAAGGCTGCTGAAGAAGCCGGCCTTGGCTACGACCTGGTCGCTGGTGCTAACATCGCCGGCTTCAAGAAGGTCGCCGAAGCTATGATGGCTGAAGGCATTTTCTAATCGAAAAGCTGAATTGATCTTTAAGCCCCCGCGGGATAGTTATCCCGCGGGGGTTTTTATTTCCCCACGGACAAGTCCGTGGG
>CAKUAK010000016.1 GCA_934636325.1 uncultured Eubacteriales bacterium | reverse complement strand
AAATCCAATAAAGCCAAATGCGGAAATGGTGTAAAAATGGTGTAACAGCCAAGGCACCAAACGCTGAAACCCCTTGAAAATCAAGGAAAATCGAAGGAGAATGAGTACAAATGAAATTAGGTATCGTGGGTCTGCCGAATGTCGGCAAGTCGACCCTTTTCAATGCCATAACGAATGCCGGGGCAGAGAGCGCCAACTATCCCTTCTGCACGATAGACCCCAATGTCGGCATGGTCGCCGTCCCCGACCACAGGCTGGACAAGCTGTCAGAGATGTATCACCCCAAAAAGACGACGCCTGCTGTCATAGAGTTCGTCGATATCGCCGGACTGGTCAAGGGTGCGTATAAGGGCGAGGGCCTGGGCAACAAGTTCCTGGCAAATATCCGCGAGACCAATGCCATAGTCCATGTCGTAAGGTGCTTTGATGACGAGAATATCGTCCATGTCGAGGGCTCTACCGATCCTATCAGGGATATGGATACCATCGACCTCGAGCTGGTAATGGCCGACGTCGAGATGGTCGAGCGCCGCATAGATAAGGCCACAAAAGCGGCCAAGGGTGACAAGAAGTATCTCAAAGAGGCCGAGATATTCAGCGGCCTTAAGGATTGGCTCAATGACGGACATTCGGCAAGAAATTACGAGTGTACGCCGGAAGAGATGGAGGTCATAAGGACGGCCGATCTCCTTTCGCTCAAGCCGGTCATCTATGCCGCCAACCTCGACGAGGATGGCTTTGCCGCCCCCCATGATGTTGAATACTACCGCGAGGTTGAGCAGCGCGCCGCCGAGCAGGGCGCGCAGGTCGTTCCCGTATGCGCCAAGCTGGAGGCCGAGATAGCCCAGCTCGACGGAGAGGAAAAGGCCATGTTCCTTGAAGAACTGGGCATCGCCGAATCGGGTCTCGACAGGCTCGTAAAGGCCAGCTATACGCTTCTGGGCCTCATTTCCTTCCTGACCAGCGGCGAGGACGAGTGCCGCGCGTGGACGATCACAAGGGGCACAAAGGCGCCCCAGGCCGCCGGAAAGATACACACCGACTTTGAACGCGGCTTTATCCGCGCCGAGGTCGTCGCGTATGACGATCTCATGTCCTGCGGAAGCATGAATGCCGCAAGGGAGAAGGGACTTATCCGAAGCGAGGGCAAGGATTACGTCATGCAGGACGGCGACGTCGTTCTTTTCCGTTTCAACGTATAAAAAACAGAGCAATAGTTATAAAAAACGCTTTCCGCCGACTTTTACAGGCTGACGGAAAGCGTTTTTGTTTTTATACGGCCTCGCCGCATGCACTCAGATCGGCTTCGGCCTTCTTCATGGCTTCGCGGACGGCCAGGTCGTGGAGCTCGACCCTGTCGTTCTTTACCGAATAGAGCTGGGCGGTGGTCAGGTCATAAAGTACCTCGACGACCCTGTATATGGTATAGCATTTTGCCGTTTCGGCCGGGCTGTAAAGCCGCGCGTCACATTCTCTGTCGGTCAGTTCTTCGAGCCAGTCGAGCAGCCCGTCGAGTATTTCCGCATATTTGCCGAGCAGAGCCGAAAGCTCGCGGCACAGCCCACTCAGCTTTTCGAGGGAAACAGACGCTTCGCGCATGGATGCGGCAAGATCATCGGCTTTTTTTTTCGAATCCTGGGCATCCTTCAGGCTGCGGCTGCCTCTGCCGCTCAGAAACAGTCCGCCTATGGCGGCGGCAGGGGCGAAGGCAAGGATGTTTGCGACGACAGCGCCGCCGGCCATACCCAGACCGCCGGCGCTGAGCGCCCCGCCGCCGAGGGCCGCCATCGAGGCATTATAGGCCGCAGCGCCGTGGAGCGAGGCTATGGCCGTACCGGTCGACGCGGTGGCCGCGCAGGTTATACCCGAGGCCGAAGCGGCGCCGATCAGCTGCCCAGCCGACAGCGATATCACGCCGTCCTTTATAACATTTCCCGCCGAAAGGGCCAGAAGATGCACCCCGCCCAGTTTGTCGGCGTCGAGATGAATATTGTCATCGAGAACGGCCTTTCCGTCTATCGTCAGATTCTGTATTTTGTTGAAGAGCTCTTCGAAGCGCTCGAACATGTGCCATATCTCGATCTTCCGGCGGCCAAGCTCTTCGAGGTCCTTATTTGCCGCAGCCTCGGCCTTGTCATAGTCACGGCAGCTCGCGTCATAAATGCTTTTGGCCTCTTCGGCTATGCCAGAGGCACGGTGCAGCTTTTCGGCACCCGAAGCGGTCCCGCCGACGGCGACTGCTCCGGCGGTGGTTATCGTTCCGACGGCCGCCGCGCCCGCTGCCGTTCCGGTGACCGTGGCCACCGAGGTCAGCCCTACTGCCCCGGCGGCCGAACCGACGGCAGAGCCCACGGCGGCCATACCCGATCCAATCGCGGCACCTACGCTTGAGGACGCAACTGCCGTGCCTGCCGCGGCGGCAGCCGAGCCTACCGCACTTGCGGCGGCCGATGCGCCGGAAATTATCGCCGCCCCGACGCTTGAAGAAGCCGCGGCAGTACCGATGGCTGTCGCGGCCGCTCCGGCCGCAGGCAGGACAACAGGGGCGAGAACGACCGCGCCTATGCCCGCGCCGATACCGATAAGTACTTTACCGATCTTCATATATATCCCTCCGATTATTAATAATTACGATCAGCGGCCGATCTTAAATGAAAAGCCGACCTCCGTCAGCTTTGATCGGAAATCATCCCTGTCCCTGACATCGGAGGCTATGCCGGCGTCCGACAGATGATCTTCAATGGTCTGCGCCGCGCCATCCATATCGCCGCGGTCAAGCAGAGCCGAGATATCGTCCAGAGCCGTTATTTTCCGGTCATACAGTCCATAGTCGACATTTTCAAGGCGCGATGTGATGAGTGCCAACTGGTGATCCAGATATTCATACTCGACCTTCATATCGGCATATGTAAAGCCGTATCTGACACATATCTCACGCAGGGCCATTTGAGCCAGCCTGAGCCAGGCGGCAATATTGAGATGAAGTATGAATTCCATAAGATCGGGCCCAGAGCGCGCAAAGGCATCAATACCGTCGACAAGGCACAGGGCGCCGTCCCCGACAAGGAGCATCATCCGAAGATCCTTGTGGTCTTCGGTCGGGATCGAGCGGCTCCAGGGGCAGCCGCGGACAAAATGCGCCTTGAGCGCCCAGATGA
>CAKUAK010000015.1 GCA_934636325.1 uncultured Eubacteriales bacterium | reverse complement strand
TCCAAAGTCTCGCTTTCACGGTCAAGCACCAGTTTTTCGGAGTAATCCCAGGTAGCATAGGTCGCTACTTTCAAACCAATATAATCCGAACCAAATCTTCTTAATCAGAGATGGGTTCGGATTATTTATTTTCTTCGAGAAGTTCGAGGATACGCATTTCAGAAACGGCGTGGTAAAGCATCCCGGATCCAAGCCCAGACTGCATCTCCGAAAAAGTATTTTGCCGCAGCTTTATCCCGCGCGGCGGAGGAATGGCGTTTTGTATCTGAGATTGTGTTTTCGTTATAGCGGCGATGGGGCTTCACATCAATACCACGGGAAGGGAGGCGGCTGACAGCGTAATTTTAGCGGTGGCTACCGAAATTCTTCTGTGGCTTGCAAAACGGCAAGTGCAGCAGCGCAGCAGCCGGCGGCCGCCAACGGTCAAGATGAACGCTTCGCTCTATTGCCTGCGTCGGCCATTCATGGTATAATAATTATGTAACTATCTGACAAACTATGATTGGAGGTAACGCCATGTATCGTCCCAATGATGCCCGGTTCGGCTTCGCGTGTTGGTGGTATTGGTGCGGCTCCCAATTATGGAGAGGTCGTATCAAACTCGTTTCTGTTGGCGCATGAGCCGGACTGGCGATCAGTCGGCTTGTGCGCTTTTATTATTAGAATACAATGACCATTATCAGCACAGCGCGATACGAAGCCGCTGTCTAACGATCATATTATTGATGAGGGGGCGATTTAGTGCGCAAAAAGGTTTGGTTTTTATGTGTACTGCTGGTGTCATTATTGTTTTCCGGCTGCACGGTAAAGACAGTTGATGACCCTGCCGAACGACTGCTTCTTGCATTAAAAGAAGCAACTGAGGTGGATTCAGAGCGTTTGGAAACACAATTTTTTCGGTACTATCAGGCGCACAATTATGAGCTGGCTATGCTGCCTGCGTTTGAAAAAGACCATTTGCCAAGCTGGGATGATCTGACGCTGTTTGTTCTGCTGAACAATACCGATTGGTTGATCGTTGACTACACGCAGGCTAAGGCGCTTACTACAGAGGCATTTTCCAAAACAGTAACGCAGTTCTTTGGCACAGCGGAATATCAGGATGAAAGCTCGAAGTACCTGACGCTCAAGGATGATGTCTATCTGGCAGTCCCCGGGGACACCATGCGCTCCGGCTTCTTTCGGTTGAAAGAGCTGTCGGTAGCCGACGGAGAATACACCGCGAGCTTTGACGCTTTTTATTTTGCGGATGAAGATTATACCACTGAATATGAGAAGGCAACGCCAAACCAGAAAGCCGTCCGCGATCAGGCAGGGATCAAAGACCAGTTACAGCCGCCCCAATTTGCCGATACCATGTTGGAGATCCTCTCAAAGGAGGAGTACGCAACGGTTCTTGATGTCAGCGAGACTGTAACCATAACCTTCTCCTTATCCGGCGACTCGAAGTATCCGCTAACCTACACCTCATGCCGTGTTCAGCAGTCCAATTGCTGAAAAGAACAGATTGCACACCAACACCGATTTTAACAGATGAAGGGGGGGAAATATGTCTACAATGAAATCG
The DNA here is from genome assembly GCA_934636325.1 of uncultured Eubacteriales bacterium. Taxonomy (GTDB): domain Bacteria; phylum Bacillota; class Clostridia; order Oscillospirales; family Butyricicoccaceae; genus RGIG1902. Next base: position 29,787 of record CAKUAK010000015.1, on the reverse strand, counting down.
GCGCAGGCTGTCTGCTATGGGCCCGGTTCTGTGCTGTATCCATCAGCAGGCAGCGTTGCAAGTGGCGAAGTTGTCACCGCGCTGTGGAAAGAAGGCACATGGTGCTACATACAGTATTCTGCCACAATTGATCTCGCCTTTGCTGAATAGCGAGGACTTTCAAGTCCTCGCTATCATCATGTGTTGCTTTGTCCTTGTATGCACCACCTGCCAGAAGGCCAAAAGGTGGCTCGATGAAAACCGGATCGCCTATGAGCTCCGGGATATAAAGCAGCAGAACCCGACTTATGAAGAGCTGGCCGCATGGCACCAGCGCAGCGGCCTGCCGCTCAGAAAGTTTTTTAACACCAGCGGCCTGCTGTATAAGTCAATGGAGCTTAAGGATAAGCTGCCCGGCATGTCCGAGGAGGATATGCTGAGGCTTCTTGCCACAGACGGAATGTTGGTCAAGCGCCCGATTTTGGTGGGCGATGATCTCGTTCTGGTGGGATTTAAGGAAGCCGAATGGGCAGAGCGGCTGAAAAAAATAAATATCGCCTGATATGACCATACCCTCCTTCGTATGCGCTGAAATGACAGCGGAAGCAAACGAAGGAGGGTATTTATTAGATGTGTCACGCCTGTTTACGGGGGTCAAAAAGGCGCTTTATCCCAGCAGTTTTTCGTAAGTAAAGCTGCCCGCGGCGTCTTTCATAAGAAATACATCAAGCGCCGCCAAAACGAGGCCCACGCCCCAGAGAAGCCCCAGACTTATCATAATGATGCCCGCGAACTGCCCGATCACAAGGGCCAGGATCGGGAAGATCAGAAATACGGCCCGCTGCTGCGCTTCCTCGACGGTCCGCGCTTTCGCCGAGCTGCGCACGGTAACCGCGATGGCGGCAAGAGAGAGCGCAGGCGCGGGGAGGAGCATAACGATAAGCCAGCTTGTGGCCGGCATGACCGGATGGCCGGTAAGCAGCAAGACCTCGGTCTCCAATACCAGCAGCATCGCGGCAAAAGAGATGAAAGAGATCATCATGCCGACCGAAAGGGCGGCCAGTATTTTTGAGCGGAAGAGCTGCTTTAAGGAGAGGGGAGAATAAAGCAGGGTCTCGAGGGTGTGCTTTTCCTTTTCGCCCACGAAAGAGCTTGCCGCCATAACAGATGATGCCATGATGGGGATCATAAGGAAAAAGGCCGGCATGATGTTATTGAGTATAAGGTCGAATATCCTCTGCTGCCGGCTGTAAGCCGCGCTTGCGGCGGGCAGCATATCCAACAGCTTCTGAAGATCCGAAGCGGCGTCGGGGGCAAATACAGTTACCAACACAAAGACGGACGGCAGAACAACGGTCAGCGTAAGGGGCGTAATGAGAAGCACCGCGAAGGCCTGTCGGTTTGACGTGATGCTTCCGATATCCTTTTTTATAAGGGTCGACATTCCCGGCTTCATAAGCTCTCGCCCTCCGTTTCAGCGTGATCCCTGTCTATCAGTGAAAAATAGATCTCTTCCAACGACAGCTGTTTTTCCGATACATGGTACAGATCGCCGCCCGCATCTACGATCCTTTTCACAATAAGGGGGATGTCGCGCTCTGAATCGACGTCAATGTCATAGATGTGATCGCCGACCATTTGACATGCCATGTCATTTGGCATGAGGCTTGCCTTTATCCGCACCTTGATATTCCGGCTGACCATGGAGCGCAGCTTGGTGATATTTCCCGCGGCAAACAGGCGCCCCTTGTTTATCAGCCCGTATGTCGTGCATATCTCCTGCGCATACCGAAGCTGGTGGGTGCAAAGAAACACGGTGGTCCCTTCGGCGGCCTGTTCGCGGATCATAGAGTTTACATTCTGCGCGCTCTCCGGGTCAAGGCCGGAGGTCGGCTCGTCAAGAAAGAGGATCTGCGGGCGATGGAGCAATGCTCTGGCCAAAGAGAGCCTCTGGCGCATGCCGGTCGAATAGGCGGCCAGTCTGCGCTCTGCCGCATCTGCCAGATCGAGCCGCCGCAGGAGCGTCCTTGCCCTTTCGATACATTCCGAACGTCCCATACCGAAAAGCGCGCCGTAAAATTGCAGGTTCTCCAAAGCCGTCATATGGTCATACATCTGGGCATGCTCGGTCACAACACCGGCCGCCTGGTGCAGCGGTCCGGGGTCTTTGGCGGGGTCGATCCCCAACACCCGGCATGTGCCGCCGGATGGGGCCAGCATGCCGCAGAGCAGCTTTATCGTCGTTGTTTTCCCAGCGCCGTTGGGACCCAAAAACCCGAATATTTCTCCCTTATCAAGCGAAAGGCCGATCCCGTCGACCGCGGTGATGCCGCCCTCATATACCTTTGATAATCCTTCTGCTGTAATTGCTTTCATATATATCTTCCCTGATCGGCACTGCGTCTAAGCGTCGGGCATTTTGATCTCTTCTGTTTTTCCGTTTTTGAAATGTATCACACATGCGTACCGGCACTTTGGGCAAAAAAGAGGAAAGTCCTCAAGCACCGTATGGGGACGCAGCTGTACCCTCGTTTTGCCGCCGCATCTGGGGCAGCGCAGCCAGTCGTGCCCCGGTCTCATGGTCTCGGCCATTTTAGATCACCTGCCCGCTTGCCGGGGCGGATATAAGGGTTATCTGCCGCATTTTGCTGTCCGCGGACGCTTCGGCCTTCATATACTTGAGCGCGACCTCGTTGATCTCGGAAAGGAAGCCGGAAAACTGCTCGTCGGTCAGCATCAGCGTACAATTCGTGAGAATCAGCATATCCTTTTTAGGATCGGCCTTGCCGCCCGAAAAATACCTTGCGAATGACGCGCAGATACTGAGCAGCGACATTTGCACGGCATTCCCGGTCTCATCCTCTATCGCCAGGGCATCCTTATTTAATTTATAGACGCTTTCGACCGTGCCTCAAATTCGGTTTTCACCCACGACCGTAAGGATAGAGCTGTCGGAGAGAATTTTGATATGGCGATAAAGGCTTGCGCTGGGGATATCGGGCAGCGCCTTTTTGAGCTCCTTTACCGTACCCGTTTCGTGGAGCAGAAAATATTGAAAGATCCTTTGGCGGACGGGGTTCATTACGATCTCGGCTATCTCCATCTTATGATGTCACTCCCTGGATCATTTTCTGTTTATATTATATTCTCATTTATGAGAATGTCAAGTGAGCATGTCTGTTCATGCGGCCGAAGACATGCCGTGGGCATTGAAGATCAGGGGGGTGGATTTTTCGTTTTATAATTCAGCCGATAGGGAGATACATCAGATCGAAATCTATGAGCTGACCATTGATCTTAAAAAAGCCGGGGAAGGTGCACAGCTTCCGAAAACCGTATTTCTCCTCCAGCCGGATGGCGCGGACATTGCTGCTGCGAACCTCAAGATCGAGCTGCTCGAAGCCGTTTTCTTTGGCAAAGGCAAGCAGCACTTCCATCAAAGCCGAGGCCGCACCGCAGCCCCACCATGCTTTTTTCAGGCTGATGCCCAGCTCGCCGCGATGGCTCATTCGGTTGGGCTTGCGGATCAAACTTGCCGTGCCGATGATCTCTCCGTCCGCCTTGGCCAGATACTGAACATTATCTGCCGACCCGCATTGAGCGCGCAGATAGTCCTGCTCTGCTTCAAGGCTGAACGGCACGCCCTCCGCGCCGAAGCTGAGGTTATCTGTCTCGCCGCCTACGATCTTCAGATAATCCAGCAGCGGGGCGGCGTCCTCCGGCCGCGCGCGTTCGATGATAAACAAGCGGTTGTTCATTTTGTCATCTCCTTCGTTGTGATCTCATTTTTATCATCCGCGAAGCCCGGCGGCCTGCATAATGGCCTCGACAGGCTCGACCGGGTCGCTGCCCCGGGTGATCTCCACCTCTTCGCACCCGGCGCCGTCCAGCAGCTCACGAGCCTCGGCGGTCAGCAGCTTTTGATATGCGTCATCCACCAGCTTCAGCTTGTTCAGGAGGTCGTTGGCTTCACCATCCTTTGTGTCCAGCCATTCGGAAGCGGCATCGCCGATCTCCTCCGTGTCAAGTCCCGTATTCACACCCCAGTCAAGCAGCTTGACCGCCGCCGGCACGGCCGATGCTGAAGGATCTGATTCAAAAAATAAGACGCAGCGCGTGATCGGCTTTGCGATCAGCACTGCGTCTTGGCGTCTGGCTGTTTGGTATTGATGATAAAGTTTTTTGATGTCGATAATGCTCTCACGCCTGCACTTTGGGCAGAACAGCAGAAAAGCCTTTAATTCCGTTTCACGAAAAATCTGCAAGCGTGTCTTGGCACCGCACCAAGGGCATAAGACCCACTGCTTTTCTTTTGCGGCTTCTTTCATCATGATGTCCCTTACCTTCTATAACCGGATTCTATTCTGGAGATAAAACGATCAATGTGTGCGTCCAACAGTGGAGTGACGGAGTCCTTATCCTTCGCCCCATCGTAGACGCTGTAGAGAAGATACATCGGACCATAGAACTCAAGTGCCAGTTGCATAGCAACCTCGTCGGAATCCGTCAGCTTGCGGAAAATTGCCGCCATGTACGTAAGCGGTCCGCCGGCCAGATAGTCGTGATGGAGCTGCGACAGCTTGGGGTCACGGTATTGCTCCAGTGTCAGCACTTTGCGGAAATTGGAGGAAAACGATTCCTTCGTCCAATGGTCAAACTGCGCCATGCTGTATGAGCGGATTTTCTGCACCGGCGTGTGCAGGTAAGCCTCCGCAAAGCCGTCCGGCTCCGTCTCCGGCATGTCATAGCTTTCCGCGCGTTCATAGTCCATCTAGTTCATTCGCTCCACGATCTTATCTAAAATTTCCTGTTTGCGGGTATAGTGTTTATACAGGGCGGCTTTCGTAAATCCCAACTGCCTCGCAATATCATTCATAGATGTCCCAAGGTAGCCGTTCTGCGCAAACAATTCCAGCGCCGTTTCCAAAATCCGTTCCTTTGTGCTTTCGGCCATGATTTCCCTCCTCATCATAGTTACCGATCGGGTACTTGTCAAGAGGTAAAAATAAATATTCTCTGAGGTCACTTACCGATTTCAATGGAGTCCACAATGCTCATTCCGGAAACGGCACGCAGCGGGATGGCCGTGGCTGCGAGGCATGCGGCCAACGAGACGGCGGCCTCCAGAATGGACGCGGCGGGGACTGTTACCGGCTGCAAGGTGTCTGTAACAGCAGTTCTTTATCCACGGGAAGCATCGTGGGAGCGGAGGGCAGTCCGCTGGATGGAGAGAAGGGCAAGCGGACAGAGCAATAACAGAATCACAGGCAAGGGAGCGGGATGTTTGTCTCCGGTGCCCGTGGCATGATATAACTATTTAAGTTTTGCAGTTTGGGTGAGGTTTGGGATCAGACATCGTGCCATTGCTTCAAAAGCAACGATCATGTATAAGGTTTTCCAAATGTTAGGATCTTTGCCGACGGACTGCGGGTTATTGCCCAAAGAGCGGCTCATGGATACGGTGGATTCAACCAGATCTGCACCAACCTTCTCCAAAACAACAAAAGGAATTTTTTTTCAATGATACTGATGGTCTTTTTCTTCTACCAAGGCGTGGAATGCTCCCAAAATGGGGTAGATGAAACCGTTAGGTGATGCAACATCCAAGTCATTGCAGAAGAATTTTGAATGGAGCTCCTGCCCGGGTTTGGGTGTCTGAACGCCTTTGGTAGAACCATATCTACCAGCATGGTTTTTTTGACGATAAAACCTATTTATGCCTACCTCAATAGCATCATACAGGCGGAAAATGTCTGGCATAATATTGGTCATTTTCACATAGGGGTTTTCGCCGGATCCTCCGTATTGCTTGTGGTCAAGAATATATAAATCGATACATTTCTTCTTGGAACTGTACGAATTGATCGGGAAAGAAGTCATGCCGCTATAACGTGAAGTATTAAACATATTCAAAAGAGCAAGCAGATCAGCAACATCGATATCACCGGTGTCATTCTCCTTGAAAAATACACGAGAAATATAGGTTTCCCTGGCAAGAGTGTTTTTAATAATGTCAAATCGGTCTTCCAGCTCAGCGATAAACTTATCCTGCACTTGAACAGATGTATTACGGGCAGCTGCAAGGCTTTGAAAAATGCCCTCGATGCCGGTTAGAATTTCAATTTTTACATACTGCTGACCTTGATCAAGTTGATCACGATATTGCAGAATTGTTCTGTAAGTATGACCACCATCAACGTTTCCATGAACTTCGCAATTCTCAAAACTGATAGTCAGTTCATTGGAGTAATTATTGAAGGATACATCTTTGGCGGAAAGGAGGATACCGCGGTTAAGTAAATAAAAGCTTACTTCACCGGTGTCAAGCAACGAGGAATCAGTCTCTGAAATCACAGATTCTAGAGAGATTTTGGTCGGATTGACAGATTTAGGACCATGGTTTCAAATATGGCGCATCTGAGCGGCGCAGACCTCGGATTTTCGGTGGTCCGCTTCTATCCAGTGCATGGTCGAACAGACGAGCAAAACCGCTTTCGTGGCACACTTATGACAGGGCCGGAAAGCGGTTTTGTATTGATTTAGGATGGTCACTGGATGATGAGATTGCCGATAGGTCAATGCCGCTGTATGGAGCGTATGACAGTGATCTTTTTAATTGTCCGGGAGAAATAGCAACCGATCAGCACAAACATTGCCATTGCATACAGATGGTCGGTCGAGAAGAAGATCACCGGCTTGAAATAATTGCAGAACACAAGATAGCTTTTGAGCAACAGGTATCTTCAAATCTCTCTGTGGCCTTGACGGCCGTCGGAGTGATCCTTACGGCATATATTGAGATGCCGCTGGCTGGAGAGTAGGTCATACACATCCCTTGCTGCTGTCATTTAAATCGTTATATATAAAATACAGCTTTGCCGCAAGGTGCCATTCGCAAGCCGCACTTTCGAATATTGCGGTATGCAGATTTCTGTGGCTGCTTTGAATAATGTCGATAAGCAGGAGGATATATCCTATTCCAAATACCTTCCGGCTTCCTTTTCGAGCTCTTTCCAGACCGGATATTCGGCACTGTTTTCATCAAAGAACTGCTTCAGATCCCGGTTTAATGCGCTCATTTCGTCGACGGCATTCATGGCATGGTCGGAGACACAGATCTTTCCGAGGCTGGTGGCGCATATCAGCTTGAAGAAGCGCAGGCATGTTTTGCGATAGGCCTCGCCCTCAAAGTCCTTGTCCTCGCGGGGCAGGATCTCGTGCCCGGCATTCTTTATTGCACGATAGCCCTCTATGTTGGAGTCGATCATCCGGCCGAGATATGCCGTATCTCCCTTGATCTTTTTCAGGTCGCCGCCGGTCTTATAGCAGGCAAAGGCGGCCGGAAGCACGAAGGCGGCGTGGCAGAGAAGATAGTCCTCCATGTTCGGCTCGTATGTCACCCTGTATTTTGTGCCGCCGAAGATCTGGCCGATCAGCTGTTTATTTGAGGGCGAGCCTTTGAGCTGGCCGATGGTGATCTTTTTAAGGTCGATAGATGCCACATAGGTATTCTCGCGGTGACCGGCCGAGGACGCGAAGGCGAACATCACATTTTTATCGGGCAGCGCGGCGGCGACAGCCTTTGCCCGCACATTATTTCCCACAAAGACGATGTTTTTCGTCTGGTTTTCCCGCAGCATGTCCATGATCTGGCCGAGCTGGGTATACCGCATGACGACAAAGATGACGTCGTACCTGTCCTCGGGCTTCAGCATGGTCACCACGGGGATAGGGGTGACCGACATGCGCGGAGAGAACTTATCCTTGATCCGCAGGCCGTTCTTGCTTATCTCTTCGGCCCATCTTCCGCGGGCCAGCAGGGCCACATCATTGCCGGCGCGGAACATATTCCTTGCAAGATTGCAGCCCAGCACGCCTGCGCCGAATACTAATATTTTCATTATCAAACCTCCTGTTGTGATCTGCCGCACATTACCGTTATTTCCGCCCAATCGGGCGTATTACAGATATTTTCCGGTGATGCTGGCGGGGTCGTCCCTGATATCCCGCGGCGTACCGCATGATACGATGCATCCTCCCTCGTCGCCGCCGCCCGGTCCCATATCTATGATATAGTCGGCGTTTTTGATGACGTCGAGATCATGCTCGATGACTATGACGGTGGCGCCGTTGTTGAGCAGCTCCTGAAATACGCCGAGCAGCACCCGAACGTCGAGGGGGTGCAGGCCGATGGAAGGCTCGTCAAAGATAAAGACAGAGTCGTTCTGGGTCCGTCCCATCTCGCTTGCCAGCTTGAGGCGCTGGGCCTCGCCGCCCGAAAGGCTCGGGGTCTCTTCGCCGAGGGTGAGATATCCGAGGCCAAGCTGCCGGAGGACCCCCAGCTTCTGGCCGACGCTCTTCATATCCCGGCAGAAGTCGATGGCCGAGTTGACGTCCATATTCATCAGCTCGGGCATGGAGACCGAAGCCCCCGCCTTATTGGTCAGCTTTATATCATGCGCCGCACGCCCATAGCGGGAACCGCGGCAGTCGGGACATGGGATGCTTACATCGGGCAGAAACTGGACGTCGAGATCGACCGTGCCGGTGCCGTCGCAGCCGGGACAGCGCAGCGAGCCGGTATTGTATGAGAAATCCCCCGCCTTCAGGCCTCGCTCTTTGGCGTCGGCCGAGCGGGCAAACAGCTTGCGCAGCTCGTCGTGAACTCCGGCATAGGTGGCGACGGTAGCGCGGACGTTTATGCCGATCGGCGTCGCGTCGATCAGCTTGACATGGGATATGCCCTCCGCGTCGATGCGGCGTATGTGGGGCGGCATGGGGCTTCGGGCGATAAGGGCCTGAAGAGCCGGGACAAGGCTTTCGAGCACCATGGTGGTCTTTCCCGATCCCGATACGCCGGTGACGACGGTGAGCCTGCCCTTTGGTATGTCGGCCTCGAGCGGCTTGACGGTGTGTATCTGCGAGGTGGAAAGATGTATCGTCCCATTGGAAAACAGCTCTTCCTTATTGGCGGGCGAGCGCAGCTTTGTCTCGGCACTGCCCGAAAGGAAGGGGCCGATCTGAGAGTGCCGGTCGGCTTCTATATCGGGTATCCTGCCCTGGGCGATGATATGCCCTCCCTTTGCGCCGGCCTCGGGGCCCATCTCGATGATCCAGTCGGCCTCCTTCAATATCTGGGTGTCGTGATCGACAAGAATGACAGAGTTGCCGTCGGCGACAAGGTCGCGCATGACGCCGGTCAGGCCGACGATGTTGGAGGGATGCAGGCCTATCGAAGGCTCGTCGAGAACATAGAGGACCCCGGTGGTGCGGTTGCGGACGGCACGGGCAAGCTGCATCCGCTGGCGTTCGCCGGTCGACAGGGTAGAGGCCGAGCGGTCGAGGGTAAGGTACCCAAGGCCGAGATCCATAAGACGCTTTGCCGTGCTTTCAAAGGCCTCGCATATGCTTTCGGCCATGGGGCGCATTTCCTCGGGCAGGCTGCCGGGAACGCCGCCGACCCAATCGACCAGCTCGGACAGCGTCATTGCGCAGGCTTCGTCCAAAGAGATGCCCCGCAGCTTTGGGGCGCGGGCGGCGAAAGACAGCCTTGTGCCGTCACATTCGGGGCAGATATCCTCTTTGAGGAACTTTTCGACACGCTTCATACCCTTTTCGTCCTTGACCTTTGCAAGGGCGTTTTCGACGGTATAGACGGCGTTGAAATAGGTGAAATCAAGCTCTCCGGCCTGGTTGGTGTTTTTGTTATGATAAAAGATATGTTTTTTCTCGGCCGGGCCGTGGAATACGATATCCTTTTCGCGCTCGGTGAGGTCGCGGAAGGGCACATCGGTGCGGACCCCCATCTCGCGGCAGATGTCGGTCATAAGCGACCACATCAGGCTGTTCCAGGATGCCACGGCCCCGTCGTCGATCGACTTCGAGTCATCGGGGACAAGGGTGTTTATATCGACGGTATGCACGCTGCCGGTCCCTCCGCACTTCGGGCATGCGCCCTGCGAGTTGAAGGCCAGCTCTTCGGCCGACGGCGCGTGAAAGCGGGCGCCGCATTCGGGGCAGACAAGCTCTTTTCCGGCGGCCACCAGCAGAGAGGGCTTTAAATAATGCCCGTTGGGGCAGCGGTGGCTGGCAAGGCGGGAATACATGAGACGCAGGCTGTTGAGAAGCTCTGTGCCGGTGCCGAAGGTGCTGCGTATGCCCAGCACGCCCGGACGCTGATGCAGGGCCAGCGCGGCGGGGACATACAGGGCCTCGTCCACGCCGGCGCGGGAGGCCTGGGTCATGCGGCGTCTCGTGTATGTCGAAAGGGCTTCGAGATAGCGGCGAGAGCCCTCTGCATAAAGGACGCCGAGGGCCAGCGAGGATTTGCCCGAGCCCGATACACCGGCGATGCCGACTATTTTCCCGAGAGGGACGTCCACATCTATATTCTTGAGGTTGTGGACCCGCGCCCCGCGTATGAGCATTTTATCTATCATTATATTTCACTCCGAATAATGGATAAGCGCCGTCGGGATCGTGGGTGGGTGAACGCCGGACCCGCGTCCGTGACGCTTCATGCCATATTCTACAACGCCGGGACATTGATTTCAATCGGGTCGTTATTAGACAGGCTACCGTATTAAGCCGACCGGTGGTTATCGCATACAGAAAAAACTATGCCCCCGGCCGCAATGACCGGGGGCATAGGAGCAAGGGATGCGCCGCCCTCGCCGATGACCGTGTCATAGCCGTCGGGCAGAGCTTCGATGAAGTCGTCGCAGCATGCCTTTCTGGCGGACTCGACGACCTGCTCGTGGGTGGCGTCGGGGCGGCCGAACTTTATGTTGTTCTCGATCGTGCCGGCAAAGAGATAGACGTTCTGGAATGGCGGGGTTCATTATCTCGACGAATACCGTCGCGCTATCAAAGCGGCCGGAGATGATATCGAAGATCCTAACGATATCGGCCCGGGTGAGGTACATCGTCAGACCCTCTATTATAACGAGGGCCGAACAGCAGGCGGGGTCGATCTCGCTTCCTCAGTCCTCCATGGCCGACATGGCTATCTGAGAGACAGCGCCGCTTTCGGGCAGCAGCCTTTGGCGGATCTCTATCGTCTTGGGCAGATCGAGGTTGTACCAATGGGAATAGCCCTTCATGCGGCAGCATCGGGTATCGAGCCCGCAGGCGATATTGACGACCGCCGTGCCGGGGTGAGCGGCCAGATATTCTTCGGTCAGCCTGTCGAGGACTATCGTGCGGGCGATGACGCCGCTGCTCATTGCCTTGTCTTTATCGGCAAGCGAAAAATCATAGTCGAGGCTGTCGACCAGCTCGACCGCCTTGGGGTCGTGTATCGCGCCGCGTGTCTTTGTCTCCTTTGCGCGGGCGAAAAGGGTCTGGAGCATTGTCTCCGGCACGCCGGAAATAGATATTTTCTGTCCCATATCAGTCGGCCTCCTTCATGCCTGCCTTGCGGCAGGTAAAATATGCTATGCTCTTGATGTTTCCGACCTCGGCCCCGGCATACATGCCCTGAAGCCTTTTCCTGAGGCTTTCGATCGTCTCATAGGGCGGCGTAAAGAACTTCATCGGCTCATAGCAGTGCTTGATAAGAAGATCTGTGCGCTTATATTATCCTTGCGATCCATTTTTGTGCCTCCTCTTGTCCCGGGTATAGAGGCCGCGGGGCGAAGATCATTTTGTCATGGTTAGCACACTCTAATCGCATCCCGGTTGTCAAGTGTCCCGGTCGCTTTGCGCCGGCTTTTGCGCTTGCGCCAAGGTTCGATTTGCTTTTGGAGGATATCGTGATAAAATGAATAAGATAAAAATATCACCCCCCCCCCTTGCGTCGGGGGGGTGATCGAGGAGAGACAGAAAATGAAGGTAGAGCAGTTCGTTATGGCGTACGGCGTCGAGCAGGGCAGGCTGAGGGCCATATTGCCCGAGGGCTTCACATCGCTGCGCCCCGTTCTTCGCATCAATGCGGAGGTAAGGGATGACAGCACGGGATATGTCGAGTTCAATACAGCCGTCGAGAAGGATGGTCTGAAGGGATGGCTGAATATCGGCTTTTAGGATGGTGTCGCCTTTACCCGCGAGGGCAAGACGGTAAGGTTCAAAAACGATCTTCTTGAGATCGAGTTTACCGGGGTGGGGATAGAGGGCTCCTGCCCGGCCGAAAAGGACAATGCCGGGTGCTTCTATCTCGGCGAGACCGAAGAGCTTCGCGCGCCAGAGGTCATCACGGCAAATAAAGAGTTCTGCGACTGCCGGTTTGCCTGGAGCATCGAGGGCGGCGCCCACGGCGTCAGTATCGGCAAAACTCTGCCCGCCCATCCGACGCAGGCGGAAAAGGTCTATCCCAAAGAGGATCTTACCGTCATTAATGCGGCGGTGATCCCGTGCGATCAGGTGCTGGGAACATATACGGTCAGATTCGAAAGGTGATCCCGAAGAGATATAAAGATCGGCGGCTCTGAGAGGAGCCGCCGATCTTTTATGAAATAAGCTGTGATATGCCGTACAGGACGGCGACGTGAAGCGGGTAATATCCAGAGAAAAACCATTTCATGCCGTATTTCCCACGCTTGCCGTTGTAAAACCAGAGTATCATGACCGACACAAGGAAAAAAGCTGTATTGCGCCCAGCTCGGCAGAAATGAGGCACAGCCCGAGGGCGAGCAGCGCCAGGCTCTGCACCTTGTTTCGGCCGCACCGGACGAGGACCGGGGTCATGATGCCGAAGAATCCATAGTCGGCCTCAAGGCCGGGTATCATGTCGAGATGAAAAAGCGAAAAATACAGCAGGGTCAGCGTGACAGCCGTAAGGCCCCATATTATCCCGCGGGTCTGACCATGGCCTTTGACGGCATTGTCCAAAGCGAATATCAGCATTATCGCGCAGGAAAATGTGGTGAAAATGGTCTGGTGCAGGCTGCCTTCGGCGATATATGCCGCGGCCGAGCAGACACAGGCAATGGCCAGCATGACGAGGCAATAGCGGCAGCGGTTCCTTGTAAAACGGCAGCCCTCGGCGATCATGGTGGCAAAGATAGGATAGGCCAGCCGCCCTATGATCCTGAATATGATGTTGTGCGGAAAGAGGAAAAAGCCGGTGTGGTCGATGGTCATTGAAATTATGCCGATCAGCTTTATTCATGGTATTTGCATCACCTTCTTATCTGTATATGCGCTGTGATATCAGAACAGCTGGCCAGGCAGGCGAAGCTTTTCCTTCGGAGGAAAATCGAGGTCGAAGGCCTCGGCTTCTTTTTCGTCGATCATATAGCCCTCCGGCGGGACATAAAGGCCGGTGACCCCGCCGAGATATCCGGGGATGAGCTCTTTGCAGAGAAAGAAGGAGGCATCGCTTCCTTCGGGCAGGCCGGGATAGCGCAGGCCGAAGCCCGAGGCGTATTCAAAACCGCTGCGGCCGTAAAAGGCGATGTCGCCCTCGAGGCAGACCGCCCCGCAGCCCAGCGCGGCGGCCTTTTCGAGGGCGTTATCCAGCAGATATTTGCCAAGCCCTCGGCGCTTGCAGTCGGGGGCGACGCATATCGGCCCGAGGGTCATGATGGGGATATCCCGCCCGCTGTCATCCTTTATAGAGGCGCGCATAAAGACGACCTGACCGATGATGCGTCCGCCGCTTTCGAGAACGAGATCGAGCTCATCGACAAAGGCCGGATCGCGGCGCAGCCTGTGCAGCAGGTAATGTTCGAGGCATCCGGGGCGGTAGACATTCCAGAAGGCGTCGCGCACCAGTTCTTCGACCGCGCGTTCTTCTTCGGGGCGTTCCCGGCGTATCACATAATTTTTATCTGTCATTATTATATACTCCTTATTGCGGTCTGTCACGCAGCAGGCGGCGCTCGCTTTCGTCGAGACAGGCGTCGGCCAGCGCCGTGACGTCGTGTTTATTGCTGCTGCCGTCATATACGGCATAGAGGAGGAACATGGGCGCATACAGCTTTGCCGCCAGAGTAAGCGGCTCTGCATAACCAAGGCTGCCCAGCAGATCGGCCGTATAGTCCAGCGGGCCTGAGCCGAGGTATTGCTGATAAAGTGCCGTCATCTCGGCGCTTCTGTGCTGTTCAAGGGTAAGCATGCGGCGGAAGCATGCGGCGAACTCGTCCTCGGTCCAGTAACGGAACTGACGCCGGCTGAAGCCGATGATGGCTTCGACGGCCGCCGAGCGGTATTTATCGCCCATTTCGTCGAGGGTCCCCTCGGGCAGGCCGAAGGCCGACGCGGTCTCGGCGTCGCGCTGCTCCATGCGCGCAAGTATGCTGTCGAATATGTCCCGCTTGTTTTTATAGTGTTTGTAGAGTGCGCCCTTTGTCATCCCCAGGTCGGAGGCAATGGCGCTGACCGGCGTGGCCTCGAAGCCCTCGCGGGAAAAGCGGCGCAGGGCGGCCAGAAGGATATCTTCTTTTGTATCGCTCATGTTTTCTCCTAAAATATAGGTAAACGTACGTTCACTCATATTATAGTGAACGTACGTTTACCTGTCAATACATATTTATTCCGATTTTACCGGCAGCATGAGGCGCAGCAGAAAAACGCCGTCCTCGGGCGAGAACTCGCAAAGCCCGCCGTGGTTCTGCACGATGGTCCGAATGCTGCGGCAGCCATAGCCGTGCCCTTCGGAGGAAGCGGCAGGCAGGCCGTCATTCAGCTTTATATCCCCCATAGATGGGTTGCGGATCTCTATGAGCAGCTTGTTGAGCTTGAAGGAGCAGGAAAGGTTGACCCACCGGCAGCCCTCGTCCATCTTTGAAGCGGCGTTAAGGGCGTTTTCAAGGCCGTTGGACAACAGGGTGCATATCTCGGTGTCGGAGATCGAAAGGCTGGGCGGCAGCTTGGCGTCTATCGTCAGGCTCACGCCGGTACGCGCGGCCTTTTCGGCAAAGGAGGAGCAGAGCAGGTTGACCGTCGCATTTTCGCAGAAACGCTTTGGGGTGATCGATTCGATATCGGAACGGACGCGGCCGATATATTCTCTGGCCTTTTCCGGCTGGCCGATGTCGAGCAGATTGCCGATCATATTGAGATGATGGCGCATGTCGTGCTGGTATACGGCCGTCTGTCTTTCCGAGCGACGCATGGCGTCGATCTGCAGCTGGGACTGCCGCAGTTGGGACTCAAGCATCGAGCTCTGCATCTCGGCCTGGATGCTGCGGCTCATCAGGACGTGATAAGCCGTAAGGAACATGACATAGAACATTATGATAGCGGTCGGCAGGAATTCATTGATCGCCTGTATTCCGAGATAGAGGGCGTCGGAGTATATCGTCGTGGCGTAATCGAAAATATAATAGGCCGCCGGCAGGCTGCCGAAGAGCAGCAGGGCCGATGGCGAATAGGTCATGGCGTCGTGGGCCGCACGGGCAAAATACCGGCGCAGCAGGAAAAATGCCGGTATTATCAGAATGGTATAGCTTATCTCGCCCGCCAGCTCAGAGCCCGTGGCCGCCGTGACGGCGATATCACCCCAGCGGGGAAGCTGACAGCAGAGATAGGCCGTGCATGTGCTGACGATGGCGACGCCGACCGGCTTTTTGAGGGCGAATATGAGGGTCAGGGCCAGCGGGATATGGACGATAAAGGGATAGATCTGCTTGACGGCTGATACGCCGAAAGTGATCCAGCATACGCTCTGGACAAGCAGAAAGACCGGGCAGAGGGCAAAAATTATATGCTTCTGCCTGTTGGTTTCCCAGCCGCCCGATATATCACAGCTGAGAAAGAGGCCATATATGAGCACAAGGCCGTAATTGATAAGACCGAGAATATCGACAGGCTTCATTATCGCCTTTCCTCCTTTTCGGAGAAGAGAAGGCGCATATAATCCTTCTGGAACTTGGGATAAAGCAGCCTTGAAACCGGCAGCTCGCGGCCCGAGAAGGTCTTTACCCCCGACTGGGAAAGCTCTTCGATCTGATACATGTTGACTATGTACGAGCGGTGTATGCGGGCGAACTCCGGGCGGGACAGCAGATCCTTTTCATATTCCTTGAGCGAACCGGCGATCTGACGCACCGTGCCGTCGGTCATATTGAAATAAAGATGGCGGTCGTTGACCTCTACATAGGCCAGAAGGGAAAAGGGCACCCGTATGAGGATTGGGCCCGATTTGACGACAAGGCCTTCGCTGGGGCGCTGTTCTTCGAGAAGCAGGCGGTCGAGTGTCGGGCAGAGCAGCTTTGACCGCACAGGCTTGAGCAGGTATTCCAGCGCCCTTACGCCATAGCTCTCATAGGCAAAGCCGGGCGACGAGGTCAGAAATACTATGGCGGCGTCATCGTCGAAGCCGCGGATCTCTCGGGCGGCCGCGATGCCGTCTATGCCGGGCATCATGACGTCGAGAAGATAGAGGGTAAAGCGCTGGTGCCGGGCGGCCTCGAGCATGTCGTCGGCGCTTGCAAAGGCCCGCAGGCGCACAGCGGAGTCATGCTGGATGCGCCATTCTTCTATTATGGATGTTATGGCGGCCAGCTCGTCGGGCTGATCGTCACAGACGGCAATGTACATTTGTCGGACTCCTTTTCGCAAAAATCATTTTTCAATATATTTTACCATAGCCGAGGGGACGTTTCCATAGCTGATGAAAAAAGAAAGGTTACATGTAACTGCATTTCATGACATGAAAATATACATTTCGTGCCGAAAGACCGCCATAAAAATAAAAAGGTGGTATGTTATAAAGCAGAAAAACCGCCGCCCTGCGGAAAAGGGGATGAGATAGTGTTACAGCTTCTGCCATGGATAGTTGCCGGTATAAGTACGGCGGCTTTTGTATTTCTGTGGTTCAGGGAGGCAAGAAGGGTGCTGGCTCTGCGGAAGAATATGATAGACAGCGCCGCACGTCAGCTTTCCGAAAGCCGGAGAAGAGTCCAGCAGGAGGGCGGAGGCCCGGCCTGTGCCGCAGTGCTGGCCAGAAGCCGCAGCATCTATCGACAGGCTGTTGAAAATTACAACGGCGCTCTGCACAGCATATGGCTGGGGCTGCCCGGCCGCATCCTTGGGTACAGGGAATTGGAATACAAGATCTGATCGTTATCCGCACGGATAATTTGGGATAATTGGGAAAGCAAAGTACGCGCACCGATAAGGCGCGCGTACTTTGCTTTATGCAAAAAATTATCTGAAAAAAGTAAAGACATACTGTGAAGGTGGGATATTGACAAAGGGAGGCAGAAAAAATAAAATACGGGTATAGGGCTGAACGTGTACATGTTGCAAAATGCGGTTAGCTCTGACTAACTTTGGAAAGGAAGTTTTTCATATGTTCAAAACAACAGCCAAGGTCGACGGCATGATGTGCGGAATGTGCGAGACACATGTAAATAATGCCGTCAGAAACAGCTTCAAGGTCAAAAAGGTCTCGTCGTCCCATTCCAAGGGCGAGACGGTCATAATATCTGAAGAGCCGATAGACGAGGCAAGGCTGCGCGCCGCCATGCCTGATGGATACGAGCTGCTTTCCATGACCAGCGAGCCTTATACAAAGAAGGGGCTTTTCCACTGGTAATGATATCTGCCAAAAAAGTTCGCATACGGTTCACGACAGGTTCACAAAGCCGGGATATACTTACAGCATGAAAGGCAGAGGGCAGACGCCCAAGCCTGAAGATATCGGCTACTGCCCGCCGGCGGATGTGCGACAAAGCGGCAGACAAAATACAGCGCCGAAAGGCGAGAGGATACAGGGCGGACGGGTCACGAAGGCGCGTTCCGCCCTGATTTTTTTATCGATGGCTAGTCATCGGTATATATTGCGGGCAGCGTGGCCCGACACAGGGTGAAAATAAAAGAGACGCCTTTCGTATGAAAAGCGTCTCAAATGATAAATACGATTTTTAAAGTCTGGGTCTAAAGTCCCAGCAGATGTGTTGCTATCGTGAAATAGATGAACAGAGAGATCGCGTCGACGATCGTCGTGATGAACGGGCTGGCCATGACCGTTGGGTCAAATCCGGCCTTTTTGGCCAAGATAGGAAGGGTACAGCCGACCGCCTTTGCGACGATGACCGTCACAAGCAGGGTAAGCGATACGACAAGGGCAACAGCCATGCCGACACGGTCGAGCAGGATGAGCTTTACAAAGTTGGCGGCCGAAAGGGTCGCACCGCAGAGAACAGCCACGCGGGCTTCCTTCCATATGACCTGCGGAAGGTCGGAAAACTCGATGTCGCCCAGCGAAATTCCGCGGATGACCGTGACCGAAGCCTGGCTGCCCGAGTTGCCGCCGGTGTCCATCAGCATCGGGATGTATGCCGTAAGCACCACATAGGAAGCCAGCGCCGTTTCAAAGGAGGTTATTATCATTCCCGTGAAGGTGGCCGAGATCATCAGAAGCAGCAGCCAGGGGATACGGGCTTTCCACGTCTCGATGACGGTAGTTTTGAGATAGGGCTTGTCGGTCGGGGTAACGGCCGACATCTTGGCGATATCCTCGGAGGCCTCGTCTTCCATAACGTCAAGGGCATCGTCGAAGGTGATGATACCGACGAGACGCTTTTCCCTGTCGACGACGGGAACGACCGAGAAGTCGTATTTACTCATGATCTGGGCGGCGATCTCTTTGTCCTCAAAGGTATCGACCGATATTATATGTGTCTCCATTATGTCGGAGAGCTTTTCGCTGCGGTCGGCCAGCAGCAGCTGCCTTACCGTAACGATGCCGAGAAGAAGACGTCTCTCGTCGGTGACATAGCAGGTATAGATGGTCTCTTTGTCGGCGCCTGTCTCGCGGATGCGGGCAAAGGCCTGATCGACCGTCATGTCCTTCTGGAGTCTGACATACTCGGTCGTCATGATGCTTCCGGCCGAGTCGTCAGGGTATTTCAGTATCTGGTTGATGATCCGCCTTGTTTCGGGATCGGTATTGCGCAGGATGCGCTTTACGACGCCGGCAGGCATCTCTTCGATAAGGTCGACGGTATCGTCGACGAACAGTTCGTCCAGGACCTCTTTCAGCTCTTTATCATTAAAGGCCTTGATAAGAAGCTCCTGGCTGTCGTTGTCCATTTCGATGAAGGCGTCGGCCGCCATCTCCTTCGGCAGGATGCGGAAAAGGATGGGCAGGCTTTCATCGTTGTGGGGAAGTTCCTCGAATATCTGGGCCACGTCGGCGGGGTTGAGTGCCGAAAACAGGCCCTTGAGGTCCTGAAACCTCTTGGCGCGGAGCAGCTCCAGCGCCTTGTCTGTCATATTGATCTCCAATCTTATTTCCTCCTAAGTTTAAAATTTAGGCTTGGAAGTAAGATGCAAAACGGAGGGCGAGGACAGTATTTATCTATGAGTTTCGCGGCGAAACGCCCGGCGTCGGAAATGCCGGGGTCGCAAAGCTAATACTTCGACCTCCAGGGTTTGCACCGCTACTACTTCCGGCGTCCATGCGTTTCACCTCACATAATCAAAAAATCATGGCTTTGAGCCACATATAAGTTTAAGTTTTAAATATGCGTTTGTCAAGCAAAAAACCGTCAAAAAGCCGGATCCCGGGCCAAAAAGTTCTATTTGCCGAGGGCCGTGCAGAGTTCACCGGCAAAAATACGGGCCGAGACAAGGGCCTCTTCAAGGGTGTTGCCCGATGTGCCGACCTCGAGCAGCATGCTTCCTGTGGTGACGTGCTGGTTGAATCTTGCCTTGCGGATATTGAGAGGACGCATAAGGCCGGGATAGCCGGTGTTGATCCGGCTTTGCAGCTTGAGCTGAAAAGAGAGATTGTCCCGCCACCCGTCGTGGACCAGCCCGCCTGCGTCGGTGCCGCAGACCAACATGAGCTGTGCGGCCTGTCCGCCGTTTATATCGGCGACCGTTTTATATTTTTTGCCCGAGGCCGATATCATGGCGTCGCGGTGGACGTCGATGACCAGCTTGATCGAGGGGTTCTCCTTTATATAACGGCTTATGTCGTCGAGGGCGCGGGAGTAAGAGCCCGAATAGGTCGGGCTGTCGTTGAGGGTCTCGGAATGGACCGTCTTGATGCCCCGGCTGTTGAGTATATCGCATATCTCCTGCCCTACCCTGAGGACGTTATAACGGCTGTCGGTGGTGCGGTCGGTGTCGGTCGGGGTATAGCTGTTTTCCGGGGTCGGGGTATAGGCCTCTGTTCCGTGGGTATGCATGATGAGCACCTGCACCTTGTCGCCCGATAATTTGACCTTGTCGGGCGCGGCCAGCAGGGCGGAGGTGTCGACGGCGTAATCGGTCTCGTTTTTTATGTATACCGCTCCGCTTCCGGTGTAGCCGGCCGAGCTTCCGTCTATGGTGACCGCCGTCGCCTCGGCGGAGGCAGGCGGGGAATAAAAGACGGGGGCCGGGCTCTCGGAAAGATCCGGCTCAAAGATATCACTGTATTCGGGCGTCGGGTCGGGAGCCTGCGGAAGGGCAGAGGGATCCTGCATGAAGGCTTCCTTCGCGCGGGCGAAGCGCAGGGCGCAGTCGCCCGCGGCGTCTTCGAGGATCTCTGCGGCTCCGCTTTTTGAAATTGCTGCCGTCAGTATGAAAATGGCAAGGGCCGTTTTGGGCAGCACGCTGTATTTCCCGCATATGCGCCCCTTGCGGCGGTCTTTTTTATGTTTCGGCATGATATTCTCCTTGCGGTACGGCACGCCGCGGGGGACAGGCTTTACCCGCACGGCGCACGGATGTATGCATGATAATATCTATGCCGTGGGAAATAGTTTATGCCCTTATGGCAGAAGCTGCTCGATATCGCTGATCGCCATGTCGCCGTGCAGGGCCAGATCGACGGCATACCCTATGGCCTTGGCGCTTTTGGCGATCAGCAGATCGACGTCGCCGGGCGAGACGAGAAATCCGCCCGATTCTATGCCCGCGTCGGTTCCGGTCATGTCGCGGGCCAGTGTTGCGGCGTCGACGACGGTGGGAACGCCCAGCGATATAACAGGCACGCCCAGGGTATCCCGGTTCAGGGCGAAGCGGCGCGAGCCCGCTCCTTCGCCGGGGATTATCCCTCCGGTCGATATCTGAAAGCTGCATCCAAGGCGGGAAAGGCTGCGGGCGGCAAGGGCGTCGATTGCGATGACGGCCGACGGAGATACGGCGCGGCAGAGCGCCGCGACGATATCCTGCACCTCTATTCCGGTCTGGCCGAGGACGCCGGGCGAGATGCAGCTGACTTCACGCATGGATGAAAAAACATCCGGCATATGGCTCTTCAAGTGGCGGGTGACAATGATCTTTTCGCATGTCAGCGGCCCCAGGGCGTCGGCCGTTATATAACGGTTGCCGAGTCCGACGGCAAGTATACCGCCGCTTTCGGGTATGAGTGGGGTCAAATATTTCGAGATCCTTCGGGCCGAATCGGTGACCAGCTCGTCGTCCTGCTGCCACTTCCGGTCAAGGTCAAGCGTGATGTATTCACCCTCCGGCTTGTCCATCTCCCGGGCGGCCTCGGGGCTTCTGACGCTTATGCGGGTGACCTTTATGCCGCCGTCCTCAAATATATCGGCGTCGAGGCCGGGAATATCGCGTGAAGCGCGGCGGAGGATATCCTCACGACGCTCATCGGCCATATCTGTGCGCGGAATGAACAAAGGCTGTCAGCTCCTGTCTGATGTGATATAAGGCTCTCCGGATAGTCTTTGGAGCGCAAAGGCAAATATGTGAAAATAATTCTTGCTTTTTGTTAAAATGAGTGTTAGAATATATCTGCTGTAAATTTGTCTGAAGGAGGTTGTGATTGTGCCTAATATAAAGTCTGCTAAAAAGCGTGTTCTTGTAAGCAAGATGCAGAATGAAAAGAACCGTGCTGCAAAGTCTGCTCTTAAGACCCAGCTGAAGAAGTTTGACGCGGCTCTGGAAGTCGGCGGCGAGGCTGCCCAGGAAGCTTTCAAGGCTACCGTGAAGGCTATCGACAGGGCTGCCACACAGGGTATTCTCCATAAGAATACGGCAGCGAGGAAGAAGAGCCAGATCGCTGGCAAGTTCAACTCCGTTCAGTAAAAGATAAATCTGAAATTAAAACAGGATGGGTCTTCCCGTCCTGTTTTTGCATATTGCGGGATAGTAAAATGGTCCGGCCATGCGGCCGGACCATTTAAAATTACTGCATGTTTTCGGCTATGTCGAGAAACTTGAGGACGTCCTCTTTGGGGCGCAGACCGATCAGCTTTGTAACGGCCTTGCCGTTTTTGAAGGCTATCATCGTGGGAACGCTCATGACGCCGTATTTGCGGGCAAGATCGACATTCTTGTCGATATCCAGCTTGGCGATCATGCGGGTCTCGGGCAGCTCTTCGGATATTTCTTCAAGAACAGGGGCAAGCATCTTGCAGGGGCCGCACCATGTTGCGAAGAAATCGACGAGAACCAGTTTGCCGCAGTTTATCGTTTCGACAAAACTGCTGCTGTCAAGCATCTTTATTGCCATTTTAAACATCCTCCGTTTTGGTGTTATTTAATATCTGTATTATATGCTGTTTTTATGCCGGGACGCAAGAGCCAAAGACCATATTTTTTCAAAGCCGGGCCATCATGACGCCGCATTGCCCTTGACATGGATGATGTGATATAATGACATATATCTGCGCGCATGCGTGACGGATATAATGAAGATCTCAGAGGTGTAGCTTTTTGGAGCTTTTTAAGGAAAATATGCCGGCGCAGGAGGTAAAACAGTTCCCGACCCTTACGCTGGCCCATATAGGCGACTGCGTTTACGAGCTGCTGGCCCGCAGCCATGTCATACACGAGGGAGCCTTCAAGGCCGCCGAGACCCACCGGAGGACCGTGGCGCTTGTCAGCGCCGAGGCCCAGCATAAAGGGTCAGAGGCCATCTGGCCGATGCTCGACGAGGAGGAAAAGGCCGTCTTTCTGCGGGGGCGCAACTCCAAGCCCAAGACGGTGCCCAAGCACGCCGGTCATGACGCATATTCCCACGCCACGGCGCTGGAGGCGCTTTTCGGTTATCTTTACCTGCTGGGCAGGAATGACCGGATAGCCGAGCTCTGGGACGTCATCATAAGGACGATAGCGTCATGAGGCTCAGACGAAGTCTGAAACGGCTTTTGAAAAGCATCCTGTTTCTCATCTGCGCGGCCTCTCTGCTGGTCATATATATGCGGTATATAGAGCCGCGGTGGCTCGAGGTGACGCATTTTGAAATGACCTCCGGCGGGCAGGAGCTTCGGATAGCCGCCTTCGGCGACACCCATATCGGAATGGGCAACGACGCGCCCGAGCTTGAAAAGCTGGTCGGCGAGATAAATGACAGGCGGCCGGATGTCGTCGTCTTTCTCGGCGATCTTTTCGATGATCTGAGCACCTATCGGGGCGACGCCGAACAATGCATGGAGATACTTTCGGGCATAGAGGCCGAGTATAAATACGCCGTCCGCGGAAATCACGACGTCGGCGGAGGGGCGGAATGGGTGTATCCCGATCTTATTGCGTCGGCGGGATTCACCCTGCTTGAAAACGACAGCGCCGGGCTGCGCTGCGGGATAAATCTTATAGGCGCGGCCGACAGCACATATTTTACCGCCGATATAGACAGGTTTGTCACCGACGGCTTCGACATACTGCTTTCCCACGAGCCCGACCCCGTTGCCGGTACGCCCGGGGTCGAGCTCCAGCTTTCGGGACATTCCCACGGCGGGCAGGTCCACATACCCTTTGTCATGGACAGGATATTGCCCGATGGGGCAAAAAAGTATTACCGCGGGGCGTATGAAAAGCCGGATAGCGGGATCATATATGTCAACCGCGGCTTCGGCATGTCTCTCGTGCCGATGAGGCTTTTCTCGCGGCCCGAGTTGACCGTAATAGATATCAAAGGAGAATAGCGTTGCAGAGACTTGATAAGCTTGCGGCTTCAGCCTTCAATATATCGCGGGCACAGGCCCAGAACGCCGTCAGAAAGGGCCTTGTGTCGGTCGGCGGCGAGGTGTGCCGCAGCCCGGAAAAGAAATTCCCCGAGGATTCAGAGCTCTCTATGGGCGGGGTCACGGGCGCATATGAAAAATATGTTTATATCATGATGGATAAGCCGGAGGGTTATCTTTCGGCGACCGAGGATACCCGAGACCCCACCGTCACAGAACTCCTGCCCGAAGAGCTGACCCGCCGCAGGCTGGGCATCTGCGGCAGGCTCGATAAGGACACGACGGGGCTGCTGCTGATCACCGACGACGGAGAGCTCAACCACAGGCTGACCTCTCCGCGTTATCATCTCGATAAGGTGTATATCGCAGGCACCGACCGCCCGGCAGGAGAGGATGATGTCCGGGCCTTCGCCGAGGGGATGGATCTCGGCGATTTCACGGCCCGCCCGGCGAGGCTCGAAATACTGGATGATGACGGCATGACCTGCCGGGTCACCATAAGCGAGGGCAAGTTTCATCAGATAAAGCGCATGTTCGCCCAAAGGGGCATGGAGGTCCTGTCGCTGCGCCGGGTGGCCATGGGCGGCATACTGCTCGACGACACCCTCGGCCCCGGGGGCTTCAGACGGCTGACACAGGCCGAGAGGGAATATCTGACAGATAAATGTGGGATTAAACAGGAAATCCAAAATAAAAATCAAAAAATTGTTGAAAAAAGAGAAATGATACAGTAAAATAGACATGTTAGCGGTACTGGATTTATATAAAAGTTACAAAGGATGATAGATGTATGGCAGCCAGGTTGTTCCAGAGCATTCTGCTCGAAATAAAAGAAAAAGTCCCCTTTACCGTCGGTGTTGTCGACCAGCCGGGGAACATCATTTCGTGCACGGAGATCAAGCTGATCGGCGACACCATCGAAAGCGCTTCGGCCTTTTTTGCCAGCGGCAGGGACAGCGGCGAGTTCGGCGGCTATTATTTCCAGCTGCTCAAGGGATATGAAAACGGCATCGAGTACGCCGTATTCTGCGCCAACCGCGGCGAGATGGCCGAAACGGTCTGCGCCCTTACGGCTGTGGCCATATCCAACAGCAAGTCTCTTTATGATGAAAAGCACGACAAGGCCGCCTTCATCAAGCGTATAATCCTGTCGAATATCCTCACGGGGGATATTTATATCAAGTCCAGAGAGATGCATTTTCAGAACGACGCCAAGCGCGCCGTCTATCTTATACGCCTTTCCGAGCGTCAGGATGCCCAGGTGATAGAGGCCCTTAACCGTCTCTTCCCCGACAGGCAGAAGGACTTTGCCATAACGATCAACGAAAACGAGGTCGTTCTGGTCAAGGAGCTCAAGACAGGCGACAGCAAGGAGATCACACGGATCGGCAAGCTGATCGACAGCGGCATCGACGAGGAACTTGGCATCCCCCATATCATCGGTATGGGCACGGTGGCCGGCCAGCTCAAGGATATCGCCAGATCCTTCAAGGAGGCCCAGATGGCCGTCGATATCGGCCAGGTCTTTAATTCCGACACGACGGTCATGAGTTTTGAGAACCTCGGCATCGGAAGGCTCATATATCAGCTGCCCACCCCGCTTTGCGAGATGTTCCTTTCAGAGGTATTCAAAAAGGGTTCTATCGAGGCCCTTGACGAAGAGACCCTCTTTACCATACAGAAGTTCTTCGAAAATAACCTCAATGTCTCAGAGACCTCGCGCAAGCTGTTCGTACACAGAAATACACTCGTTTACCGCCTTGAGAAGATCAAAAAGCTGACAGGGCTTGACCTGCGCGAGTTTGACAATGCAATAGTTCTTAAAACCGCCCTGATGGTCAAGCAGTATTTGAAATCCAGGGAGAGTTTTTAATCAAAAATGATCGAACTTCAGGATGTCTATAAGGTATACGACGGAAGCACCAGGGCGCTCAACGGCGTCTCGCTCAAGATAGAGGACGGCGAGTTCGTCTTTGTCGTCGGGCCTTCCGGCTCGGGCAAATCGACCCTTATAAAGCTGCTGGCGGCCGAGCTGACCCCGTCGGAGGGTAAGGTCATCGTCAACGGCTTTGACGTCGGCCAGATCAAGCGGCGGGATATACCCTATCTGCGCAGGACGATAGGCGTTGTTTATCAGGATTTCAGGCTGATAGACAACAAGACGGTCTATGAGAACGTTGCCTTTGTCATGCGCGCCGTCGGCGCGCCGGCACGCATCATCAAAAAGCGCGTGCCGTATGTGCTCGAGCTTGTCGGGCTCAAAAACAAATCGCGGCGCCTGCCCCATCAGCTTTCGGGCGGAGAGCAGCAGAGGGTCGCCATAGCCAGGGCTCTTGTCAACAATCCGGACGTCATCATAGCCGACGAGCCGACGGGCAACCTTGACCCGATGCGGTCGGTCGAGCTCATGACCCTGCTTGAAAAGATAAACGGCCTTGGGACGACGGTGCTTGTCGTCACACATGAAAGGGAGCTGGTAAATCAGCTTGAAAAGCGCGTTATAGCCATCGAAAGAGGCGTGGTTATAAGCGACAGGACCGGTGGGTATTACTTGGATGAGAAATAGAAGAAAATCAAAGCCCGATATCGCCTACTTTTTTAAGGAAGGTATATCGGGCATACGGCTTCATGGCCTTATGAGCTTTGCCGCGGTGACCGTCATCGCGGCCTGTCTGCTCATTATTTCAACCTTTGCCCTTGTGGCGTATAATATTGATGTGCTCATCGACGGCCTGGCGTCTCAGAACGAGATCGCCGTTTTCGTCGATGAAGCTCTTTCGAGGGAAGAGGCCCAGGCGCTGGCCGACAGTCTCGCGTCGGTGCCAAATGTCAGCTCGGTCACCTTCATACCGAAAGAAGAGGCCTTTGAGAATTATCTCGATATGCTGGGCGAGGATGCCTATGTCATGGAGGATCTCAGGGAGGATAACCCCCTGCGCGACGAATACCGCGTCGTAATGACCGATGTCGCAAGGCATGACGAGACGGTCGAGGCCATAAAAGAGGTCACGGGCGTGGCGGCGACCAACAGCGAGAAGGAGATATCCGACCGCCTCATACAGATGAAGAATATCGTCAACGCCGTTTCGTATGCCCTTATGGCGCTGCTCGGCGCTGTCTCAGTGTTCATAATTTCAAACACGGTCAGGCTTGCCATGTTTGCCCGCCGCGAGGAGATATCCATCATGAAGATGGTCGGCGCCACCGACGGCTTCATTCGCGCGCCTTTCGTCATAGAGGGCGCCGTGCTCGGGCTTTTGTCGGGTGTGTTTGCCTTTCTGGCCGAGTGGGGCGTATATGATTACATAGCCACGAAGCTGGTCGAGAGCTCGGGCATATTCGACATGGTGGCCTTCGCCGCCGTATGGAAGGGCCTGCTGCCCGTTATGATAGGCGTAGGCGTCGTTATCGGCATACTCGGCAGTGTGCTGACCATCAGAAAGTTCCTGAAGGTGTAATATGACAAAGAAAACACACGGTACTTCACGCGACAGAAACCGCAGGCTGGCCGCAGCCGTGGCCGGGGTCCTTGCCGCGCTCATGATACTCTCGACCATACTCGGCGCTATCGCGTCGGCGTCGGCCGATTCGAGCACAAAGATCAGCGGACTTAAAGATCAGCTGTCCCAGGTCAATAAAAGGAAAAAGACGGCCCAGCAGGAGCTGGATCGCCTTAAAAACCAGAAGAACACTATCCTTGCCGAGATCGAGCAGATCGACGCCGAGATCGACGCGGCCACCGAAGAGATCGACCTTCAGCAGCAGCTGATAGCCGAGCTCGACGCCCAGATCACCGTCAAGGAGGCCGAGCTGGCCGAGAGCCAGAAAAAAGAGGACGAGCAGTATGCAAAGCTCAAGGAGCGGGTCAGGCTCATGTATGAAAAGGGCTCTATGAGCAGCCTTTCGATACTGCTTTCCAGCGATGATTTTTCGGATTTTCTTACGCGATACGAGATCGTCTCGCAGATGTCCAAATACGATAAGAATCTGTTCGAGCAGCTCAAGCAGCTCAAGCAGCAGATCGCCGAGCAGAAGGAATCCCTCGAGGTCGACCGCGCCGACGCGGTGACCGTGAAGGCCGAGCTCGAGACCAATAAAAGAACGCTGGAGCAGCGCATGAACGACCGCAGCGCCCAGATGAAGCAGATCGAGACGGCCGAGGGAGAGGCCAAGACCCAGTACGCCGCCATTGCCGAGGAAGAGGATAAGATATCCAAGCAGATCAAGCAGGCACTGGCCGAACAGGCGGCGTCGAGCTCGTCGACATATGTCGGAGGCAGCTTCATGTGGCCTCTTCCGGCGGCAAACAATATCGTCACATGCAAATACGGCATGAGGACACACCCGATAACCGGGGTCTATAAGCTGCACACCGGCGTCGATCTTCGCGCCACATCGGGCACAAAGATATATGCCGCCAACAGCGGCACGGTTACGACGGCGACATACAGCTCGGCTTACGGATATTATGTCGTCATCAACCACGGCGGCGGGGTAGCGACCCTCTATGCACATATGTCGAAGCTGGCCGTAAGCAAGGGCCAGAAGGTATCCCAGGGCACGATAGTCGGGTATGTCGGTTCGACCGGCTACTCCACAGCGCCGCACCTGCATTTCGAGATACTCAAGAACGGACAGTACACCGATCCTTTGAAGTCCTTCCCCAACTTCAGCGTCGTTTATAAATAATTTCGGAGGATCACAGATGAAGAACAAAAAGATATCGGTCGCCACATGTCTCATGCTGATATTCCTGGCGGTCGTTACTACGGTCAATATATGCATGCTCGGCATCGGAGAGGTATATAACTCGATGCTTGGCAACCTTCAGGAGACCGAATCCAATTACAAACGCCTTAAAGAGCTGGTGTCGGTCGTCGATAAATATTATGTCGGCGAGTACGATATGGATGAGGCCATGGACGGCGTCCTTGCCGGGTTCATCGACGGGGTCGGCGACCGCTGGTCGTCGTATTATAACGAAGAAGAATACCAGCAGCTTCTTGAATCCAACGAAAACAGCTATGTCGGCATCGGCGTGACCATCGCCACCGAGAGCAATAACGGCTATATGGTCACGGAGGTCACCTCCGATTCGCCCGCCGAAAAGGCCGGGATAAAGCCCTTTGACGTTATCGTAGAGGTCGACGGCGAGGATACAGCCGCCTTTGATTCTTATTCCGAGCTTGTCGAAAAGGTCCGCGGAGAGGCCGGGACCAGTGTCAATATCGGCGTCATGCGGGACGGAACGGTCCTGCGGTTCGATATCATCCGCGCCGCCGTTTTCAACCCCGGCGTCGAGGCCAGGATGATCGGCGATATCGCCTATCTGCATATCGACGGCTTTGACAAGAATGTCGACGTCGAGTTTTCCGAAAAGCTCCAGAGCCTTATCGACGGCGGGGCCAAGGGCATCGTCTTTGACGTCAGGTTCAACGGCGGAGGATATGTCGACGTTATGAGCAATATGCTCGACCTGCTGCTTCCCGAGGGAACGATAATCACCATGAGCGACAACCGCGGAGAGGTGACAGAGTATCGCTCGAAGGAAGGGGCCATCGAGCTGCCGATGGTCGTCATCACCAATGAATATTCGATAAGCGCCGCCGAGTTCTTTGCCGCCGTGCTTCAGGAATACGGCGTTGCCACGATAGTCGGCGACAAGACGATAGGAAAGGGTTATGCCCAGACCCTCATCCCCCTCAGCGAGGGCGCGGTCAATCTCTCGACCCTCAAGTATTACACCCCCAAGGGGGTCAGCCTTGCCGGTGTCGGCATAACGCCCGATGTAGAGATATCCCTTTCCGACGAGGACTTCTATAATTTCTATTCGCTGACCGACGAGCAGGATACACAGCTCCAGAAGGCGCTGGAGACCGTAAGGGGTCTTATGGCCGCCGAATAAAAGCACAGAGCACGCATAATATTTGAAAGAAGGATAACGCCTCGGCCGCCTGTGCGGGCGGCCCGGGGGAGTCCGGCTTTCGGCCCGGATCGATCT
>CAKUAK010000014.1 GCA_934636325.1 uncultured Eubacteriales bacterium | reverse complement strand
GGGCAAGCCCGACACCTTCCCCTCAAGGGGAAGGCATCATCTCTGTTGCCGGAGGCTATCTAATCATAGGGGTCCCCACAAAATCTCCAATTTTGTGGGGACTGTAAAGCCGCGCAGCTTTAGTTTCACGTGAAACCGGGAGGCGCCGTCCGACACAAAATACAGCCCTTCGGCCGGGCAGTTTTTATCCTTTGAGCTTTACATTTGCCCCCCTGTGCGTGTATAATTAAATCAGCCGGGCGGCACACTTATCCTATACGCCCGGGCAACAATGATTTGGAGGGCGTGCATGGCAAAGATCATATCAATAGCAAACCAGAAGGGCGGCGTCGGCAAGACGACGACGGCCGTCAACCTTGCCGCATTCGTCGCCGCGAAGGGCAACCGCGTGCTGCTGTGCGACCTCGACCCTCAGGGCAACTCATCTTCCGGCCTGGGCTATCCCGGCGGCAGGGAAGAGAACATATACCCGGCGCTGCTTGGCCAGTGCGGGACGCAGGAGGCCATTTTCAAGACCAAATGGTGCGATGTCCTTCCGTCAGACATCAATCTTGCCGGGGCCGAGCTGGAGCTGGCCGCCGGAGATCTGCGCGAGAAGGCACTAAAGCGTGTCCTCGACGAGGTTAAGGAGGATTACGATTATATCTTCATCGACTGTCCGCCGTCGCTGGGCCTGCTGACCGTCAACGCGCTCAACGCGTCGAGCACGGTGCTCGTCCCGATGCAGTGCGAATATTACGCGTTGGAGGGCCTGAGCCAGCTGGTGTCGACCATACGGACGGTAAAGAAGCTCTATAACCCGTCCATCGACATCGAGGGCATAATACTTACGATGTATGACGGCCGCACCAATCTGACCCTTCAGGTGGCCGAAGAGGTCAAGAAGTATTTCGGCAAAAAGGTCTATAAGACCGTCGTGCCCCGCAACGTGCGCCTTTCCGAGGCGCCCAGCCACGGCCAGCCGATAATCGCCTATGACAGGCTGTCCCGCGGGGCAGAGGCGTATAACGAGGTCGCCAACGAATTTCTTAAAAACCAAAGGGGAGGGGCCAGATGACGTCAGGAAAAGGACTTGGAAAAGGGCTGTCGGCTCTGTTCGGCGAGGAAATGACCCCCGAACCGGCCGTCCGCGGCATAAAGCTGCGTGATATAGAGCCGAATCCGGATCAGCCGCGAAGGGAGTTCGACCCCGAGGCGCTGGCCGAGCTTGAAGCCAGCATACGGGAAAACGGGGTCATAACGCCGGTGACGGTGCGCCGGACGGGCGAGACATACCAGCTGATCGCCGGAGAGCGCCGCTGGAGGGCGGCGCGGGCCGCCGGGCTTGAAGAGATACCGGCATATGTGCTCGACATAACCGAAAAAGAGGCATACCAGCTGGCGCTTATAGAGAATCTTCAGCGCCAGGACCTCAACCCCATCGAAGAAGCCCTCGGGTTTCAGAAGCTGATGGAGGATATGGGGCTGAGCCAGGACGCCGCCGCCGAAAAGGTCGGACGTTCGAGGCCGTATATCGCAAACTCGCTGCGGCTGCTGTCGCTGCCCGATGTGGTAAAGGATATGGTGGCCAGCGGGGCGTTGAGCGCCGGACACGGCCGCGCGCTGGTGCCGCTCGACGAGACAAAGGCCCTGCAGGCCGCAAAACAAATTATAGAAGGGGAGCTTTCGGTGCGCGACACCGAAAAGCTGGCAAAGAGGCTTATGGATAAGGAAGAGAAGTCGGTCAGGCAGAAGAACGACGACTCTTATGCCATGTACATAGCCGAGATAGAGCGCAGGCTGAGCGAGCAGACCAACCACAATATCCGCATCAAGCACGGCCGCCGACGCGGCAGCGTTATGATCGACTATTGCGGCACGGCCGATCTCGACAGGATCTGCTCTGTCATAGAGAAATTAACAAAGTAAAAGAGAGGCAAAAACCATGCTTGATATAAAACTGATAAAGGAAAATCCCCAGGAGGTCATCGACCGTCTGGCAGGCAAGGGCAAGGACGCAAGAGAAGAGATCGCCGAGATCCTGCGTCTCGACGGCGAGCGCCGCGCGCTCATTCTTGAGACAGACAACCTCAAGGCCGAGCAGAACAAGGTCTCTAAAGAGATACCCAAGATGAAAAAGGCCGGCGAGGACACAGCCCCCGTCATGGCCAGGATGCGCGAGCTTTCCGATAAGATCAAAGAGAACGACGGCAAGATCCGCGAGGTCGAAAGCGCCTACCGCGACGTCATGCTCTCGCTGCCCAACCTGCCCGATAAGGACGTCGTCCCCGGCGGCAAGGAGAATAACCAGGAGCTTCGCCGTTTCGGCGTGCCCCATACCTTTGATTTCGAGCCCAAGAACCATGTCGACCTCTGCACCGATCTGGGTCTGATCGACTATGAGCGCGGGACAAAGCTCTCGGGCAGCGGCTTCTGGGTATACCGCGGCATGGGCGCAAGGCTTGAATGGGCGCTTCTCAATTACTTCATCGACACCCATCTGGCCGACGGCTATGAGCTGGTCATGGTGCCCCACATGCTGGGCGGCGAGACAGGCTATGTCTCCGGCCAGTTCCCCAAGTTCAAGGACGAGGTCTATTGGATAAAGAACGACGAAGAGGATCGCACACACTTCATGCTGCCGACCGCCGAGACGGCGCTGGTCAGCCTGCATATGAACGAGATCCTGACCGAAAAAGAGCTGCCCCGCAAGTATGTGGCCTATACGCCCTGCTTCCGCAAGGAGGCCGGAAGCCACCGCGCCGACGAGCGCGGCATGGTCAGGGGACATCAGTTCAATAAGGTCGAGATGGTCCAGTACACCCTGCCCGAAAAATCCGACGAAGCCTTTGAAGAGCTGGTCGGCAAGGCCGAAGCGTTGGTCAAGGGCCTCGGCTTCCACTTCCGCACGGTCAAGCTGGCCGCCGAGGACTGCTCGGCTTCGATGGCCAGGACATATGATATAGAGATCCACATCCCCTCGATGAACGGCTATAAAGAGGTATCGTCGGTCTCCAACGCCCGCGATTATCAGGCACGCCGCGGCGCTATCCGTTTCAGGCGCGAGGCCACCGGCAAGACCGAGTTCGTCCATACCCTCAACGGCTCGGGTCTGGCCACCAGCCGCATCCTGCCCGCCATCGTCGAGCAGAACCAGCTGAAGGACGGCTCTGTCGTCGTGCCCGAGGTCCTGCGCAAGTACCTCGGCGGCATCGAGGTCCTGACCAAGGACCTGAAGAAGTGGTAATAATGCTCCCCACAAAATCTGCGATTTTGCAGGGGCCCCTCATAATTAAATAGATTTTCCCGGCGCATGTCATGGCAAATCCATTTATTCCATGGGGTCCCCACGGGTATTCCCGTGGGGCGAAGGTGGGTGAACGGAGTGAACCCGGATGAGGTGGAAGAATATCCGGTGATGTACGTTCATCCGGGTAAAGCACAGTAAATCAAGGAGAAACAACAGTGATATACTCTATACTTATCGGCGCGCTGGCCGGATGGCTGGCGGGCAGGATCATGGGCGCGGCCGACCGCGGTCTGCTGCGCGATATAATAGTCGGCGTTGTCGGCTCGGCCATCGGATCGTTCATATTCCGCCGCGTCGGCTTTTACTCGACCGGCATCCTTGCCGACCTCATCGTCGGCGTCGTCGGCGCATGCCTCTTTATCTGGCTGATAGACAAGCTGTCGCAGTAAGGATGATAAAATAAAGCAAGCCCCCGGGGGATATATCCCTCGGGGGCCTTTTTGCCCACAATATTCACTTTAGATACTGCGCCGCAAGGGGGAAGGTTCCCATTTTAAAGAGATATTGTTACAAAATCGGCAATATGACCAAAAAATGAAGATGGAAATATATGCGAATCGCTGATTTTGTCAGCGCTTTAGTCTGTGTATATTGACAGGAACTTTGCGCCCGGGCTATCATATTATCAAACAATAGGTCTGACATATGCGCAGCACTCAATGAAAAGGGGGTATCCGCCATGAAGAAAAAGCCAAATTTTCCGGCGGTTTTCGGGATAATAACTGCGGCAGTCATATTTATCGCCTATCAAACGCCGCTTTTCAGCAGCATCCGGCTAAACGGATGGACATTCGGCACCAGATGGCCGTATTTTATAATAATTTATGTGCCCTTTTGGCTGATGGGTGCGGCAATGTACTTATGCGCCGCCGGTCGCGGCAGCTTCCGGGTAAAACTGCCCCAGCTCATAGCCGGCGGGGTGATGACCATCTATATGATCGCGGCCATAATATACAAGATATGTTGGCTGGCCGGAAATGAGTTTTTCGGCGGTTTTATAGTCGATTTTCTCAATATATTCACCTCTTACCCGCATAATATGCTGTTTAAGCAGGACTACTCCTTTGAACAATACTTCACCTATGTTTTCTGCGCATTGGCCGGATACCTTCTGGCCTATGGCCTTTACGGAAAGAAAAAACCCGA
>CAKUAK010000013.1 GCA_934636325.1 uncultured Eubacteriales bacterium | reverse complement strand
AATAACTGAATCGCATGTGCCCTGCCATCGATCTATAGTATCCATGCTAAATATCGTCCCGGTCCTTTTCGAGCCTTGCTCCGCAATACTCGCCGGGGTTCAACCCGAATCTGGCGCGGAAAGCCCGCGCGAACCGGCTGGCATTGCTGAAGCCGACCATGTCGGCGATCATCGCCATCGAATACTGCCGGCTCTGAACGAGATGGAGGCTCCTGTCGGCGCGGTATTCCTCAAGATAAGCCGTGATTGTCTTGCCGGTCATCCTCTTGAAAAACCGGCAGCAGGCCTCGCGCGACAGATGCACCCGGCAGGCCAGAGCCTCGAGGGATACCGGGGACTGATAAGTCTCTTCTATATACCCAAGCAGCCTTCCGAGGCGTTCCAGCTCGGCAGAGCCGGATGGCTGGACTTTTGTTCCCCGCCCGACGCACATCGGCAGTATCTCCCCGAAGGCCTGACACAAAAGGCCCTTTACGGTCAGCTTCCAGCATTCCGGCCGGGCGTCAAAGGCCCTCTCGACCCGATTGAAGATATCAATGGCTACTCCCCCGGCCTTCTCCGCACCGCCCAGCATGATAAACGGCAGCGCGGCATTGCCGAGAAATGGTCTGAAGCACTCGCGCTCTATATCGCAGCCCGGCTGACCGTAAAGCAGATCGGGACGCACGAGTATGGTCGTATATCGGGCGCGGCTATCATTTGGCGAATGACAGCTGTGCGGGACGCTGCGGTTTATGACAAGCGCCTGACCCGGATGCACGGTGCAGATATGGTTGTATATCTGATATATCGCCTCGCCCTCCCGCGGCAGGCTTATCTCGATATCGTCGTGCCAGTGTATCGGGACGCTCCTGCCCTCAAAGGCCCACAGATCGTCATGATTGACCGTCATCGGAAAGCCGTCCGTGCCGTGCCGCACGAGCTCCCTTCCGGCGTCGTCGACTAAAATTCTTTTCAAAGCCACCGCCCGCACCTCAAACATCTTTTTTATGATTATATAACCCGTGCCCCTCGGACGCAAGGAGGATATTTGATATGAAGCACCCAAAGGATATGGATCTTACTGTCGGCGACCCTTTCGGCTCACTTTTGAAGTTCGCACTGCCCGTCATTCTCGGTAATCTCTTTCAGCTCTTCTATACGCTGGCCGATTCTGTCATCGTCGGCAAGACCCTCGGCTCCGACGCCCTTGCCGCCGTCGGCTCTACAAGCGTCATCATATATTTCATACTCTGCTTTATCGGCGGCTTTACAGGCGGCTTCGGCATCTGTCTCGGCCAGCGCTGCGGCGCAAAGGACGAGTGGGGCATGCGCAAAAGTGCCGCCGTATCTACCCTTCTCAGCGCCGCCTTCGCGGCTCTGCTGACCGCCCTGTGCTGCTTCTTCTCCCATAACATCATAGATCTCATGAAGATACCCGCCGATATATCGGCCGACGCATATTCATATATGTTCGTTGTGCTCGCCGGGACCGGCGCGACGGTTTTCTACAACATGATATCCAATATGCTGCGCGCCCTGGGCGACAGCCGGACGCCCCTTTACTGCCTGATATTCTCTTCGGCCCTTAATATATTCCTCGATATTCTGTTTATCCTGTCCTTCAAAATGGGCGTGGCCGGCGCGGCCTGGGCCACGGTGCTTTCACAGCTGCTGTCGGCCCTTTGCAGCCTTGCCGTCGGACTTAAGAAGTTTCCTGTTCTTCGGCTGCGTCACGGGGACTTTCACGAGCTTGATGGGGTCGTTTCCTCCCATCTGCGCATCGGCTTCCCCATGGGCTTTCAGATGTCGGTCATGTGCATCGGCCAGCTGGCCATGCAGGCCGTCGTAAACTCTCTCGGCACCAACGCCGTTGCGGGCTATACTGCCGCTTCGAAGGCCGACCAGCTGTCGGTCCTGGTCAACAATGCCATGATGTCGGCCATATCGAATTACGTCGCCCAGAATTACGGCGCCGGAAAGACCGGCCGCATACGCGCGGGCGTCAGGGCGTCGCTGATACAGACAGAAGGCTTCAACCTTATAATGTGCATCGGAATACTGCTGCTGCGCCACCCGATCGTCAGGCTCTTCATGTCCTCTCCGACAGCCGAGATATATCATTATTCCGACGCTTATCTGACCATCGTTGCGCCCTTCTATTTTCTTCTCGGTCTCCTTGCCGTTTACCGCACAACCATACAGAGCATGCAGAACGGCTGGGCCCCGTTTGCGGCGTGCATGATAGAGCTTGTCATGCGCATAACGGCGACGGTCGGGCTGTCCCGGATCATAGGCTATACGTCGGTATGCATTGCAAGCCCCCTCGCATGGCTGGGTGCATGTTCGCTGCTCATCCCGATATATTACCGGATGATGCGGGCCGCGCGGCAGACCGACGCCAATACGATATGACCCGATATATAAAGTCTCCCCTTCCGGATATCTACCGAAGGGGGAGTTCTTATTATTCGATCATTTCAAGCCATTCCCCGCGTGTGATGCAGTAGGCAGCGCTCTGTTCACCCTCGCTGTCGGTGAACTCCTTGATAAGGCTCATGCCGTTTGACCGCGCGGTGGCCAACGAAGGGATGTTGTCATTCTTCATATACGAATATATCCTATTAAATGGCGTATTGAAAAAGCACCAGTCCCGGCAGGCCCTGGCGGCCTCACCGGCATAGCCCTTCCGCTGAT
This sequence comes from uncultured Eubacteriales bacterium, assembly GCA_934636325.1. Lineage (GTDB taxonomy): Bacteria > Bacillota > Clostridia > Oscillospirales > Butyricicoccaceae > RGIG1902. The sequence goes on along the minus strand of CAKUAK010000013.1, from coordinate 7,755 downwards.
GGGCCTTTGCGATGTGATAGCCGATCTCCGGCAGGATATCGCCGTCGATATTCTGCATGGTCACCCCGCAGTCTCCGATCATCTCGCCGGTCTCCTTCAGGCACACGGCCCACAGGCCGAATCCAAAGACCTCGTACCGCGATATGTTGCGGTCTATCCACCGCTTTACCCTATCCATATCAAAGGTATAAGGATAGTGGCGCATTATATCGGAATCACCCAAAACGGCATACAGCGCGTTGACATCCCCCGGCGTAAGCTCGCGCAGGAAAAGGCGCTCGGTCTCTATATCGATACCCATATCACACCTTCTTTTTATATCCGCAGTCACAGTACGGGCCGCCGGAGGCCAGAGTATATTGGCGGACAAAATCTGTCGTTTCGCCTGCGTCGCTCATCGTATAATCAAGATGACACATGGCCGGGGTCAGGTCATAAAGCCCCAGCTTTCTTGTTAGAGCGCATATGCCGCATTTGCTGAATCTGGCCTCGTATCCGCTTCCGTCGGCATATTCAAAATACTCCATATTCCATGAATAGGGGTTGCGGTCGGCAGCCTTCAGGGCGGCCGTCGCCTTCATTCCCTCGACATCTTTCGCGGTGAACTTGCTCTTGCCGCTCTTGCGGCAGAACCACTTCATGGTCGGGGTCATCATGGCCTTTGCGTAATAATCAGTCAGGCGCTCTACGTCGGGCCGCCGTTCCGGCGTCATACCCGAATACTTCGGACAGCTTATCACGGAACGACCCCGCAAACAGGAGCCACATGCCCATCGGCATTCCAAAATACTTCATGACAGATCCTCCAATTTAAAACCGGGCGATGCGATACGCCCGGCCTTGTATTATGATTTTATCAAATGCTGCGGGATCATTCAAGCAGAAAATCGAGCCTCGGGATCGCGTTTTTCTCTATGACCGAATCGAGCATTTCGGCAAATCCCTTCGGGTCGCGTATCTGATACTGCATGTGGTCAAAACCATCGAATACCGGATAATTCCCGTATGGATAGGCCTTCATAACGGCATCGCGGTATTTGAAATGATCCTCTTTGCTTCCGAACTCGAAAAACATATGGCGCTGGACCTCGGCGGGCAGCGGCGGGAAAGGCCGATCCTCAAGACTGTCCGATACCTGGCGGCGCATATTGCCGTAGGTCAGCGCCCTTCCGGCTTCGATAAAATACGGCTTTATCGAAGCATCGTCGCACCACATGATCTTTTTAAGGGTCCCTCCCTTTGACCAGTAAAGGCTCTTGATGGCCAGATAGAGAAAGGGCGTCATGATCCTCCGCATACCCTTTCCGATCTGTGCGAACTGTCCTCCGTCGAAAAAGACATGCCCGACCGGCAGCGCCGTGCGGGTCAAAAACGCCATGGCCAGGTCCGCCCCCAGGGATGAGGCGACGACAAGGGTTATTTTATCTATCCCCTGCCCTTTAAGGAACTCTTCGACCTGCCTTATCTCATCGGCCTTGTCCTTATATCTCTGCCCCGGGCAATATACGGTAGAGGTCGGCATTATGCAGAAATATCTGTCTTTAAGATACTCCGCCACCGGCCTGCTGCTCGACCCGACGACCCCCATGGCGTGAAAGAAGAGTATGACCGGCGCGCCCGGCCTTCCCATCGTCTCAAACAGCATAAATCGACCCCTCCTAACGATTTCTCCTGTATCCATCCTTGTCTGTATATTCGGGATGATCCTTCAGATATTGATCCCGATCGCCGCAGATGGTGTAATCGCACCGGCATCCGTTGGCGCATGTCGTCTTTCGCACCAGCCGCGCGTGGATAAGCTCCATACCCTTAAAATCGGGGTTGCACAGCGCAGGCATGATCTCCAGCAGCCCATGCTCTTTTGCGAACTCGGCCACCGGGCATTCGGTGAACTCGTAATATATCGGTTTATCCTTATCGAACGGCGCGACGTTCATCTTGAAATCGCCCCATTTATCACATCTCTTTTTGGCGTTCATGAATGCTTTGTGCAGCAGCCTTTTAAAGAATGGCTTATTGCAGTCGACGAAGCTGAGACGGCGGAAGGCGGGCAGAAAGAGCTCGCTCTCCATCTCCTCGATCTCGGCAAGGCCGGTCACCTCTTTGCAGACGGTGTAATATGCCATAAGCGCGACACAGTCGTAATTGCCTCCCGGCCCGTTGTGGAAGTTGCTCTTGCCGCCGAGGTCGGTGCGCCAGCCGGAAATAAAGCCGACATATTTGAGCTGCACCTGGGTCCAAACGGCCTCGCGCTGTTCGGGCGGATAATGCAGGGCTATCTTGCTTTTTATCTGTTTTTTGCACGCACGGGAATACAGTACATGACATGTGCGGTCAAATTGCAGGCTGCTGTCGTTCACGTTCTTTTCCTCTCTATCTGCTTTGCGGCATGATGCTATCTTCCGACGCCCTTAAGGAATCCGCTCTTTGCGTTTGCCTCGGTATCGTCGTCCTCTTCATAGGCGTCATAGGGCGCGCTGGGGTCATGCACGCGCTTTTTAAAGGGCGAGCAGAGCTTATCCTTATGGGCAAAGACAAACTCGAAATTATCGCTCCAGCCGGTATGTCCGGTTATGAATACCGGACGTATGCCCCGGCGGCGCAGCTTATCCTCCAGTCCGGCCAGCGACCTTACCGCCAGCTTGTTGTCCTCGGCCAGGGCCGAGATAAAGCTGTATCCCCCATCGGCCCCAAACCAGATGGTGTCGCCGGTAAAAAGATATTTATCGTCGATCAGATAGACCATATGTCCCCATGTGTGCCCGGGGACCATGAAGCATTCTATTTTGATGCCGTCGATATCAAAGACCTGCCCGTCATTAAGCAGCACCTTCTTGTTATTGATGGTCACCTGCGGCAGCTTATAAAGATGATAGATGACCTTTCGGCGCACCTCACCGGTAAGATAACGGTTCTCTGTTTCGCCGACATACAGCACAGCGTTTTTGAAAAGGCCCGGGCTGTCGGCCTCGACGGCGCCGACATGGTCGGTATCCTGATGGGTTATGAGTATATGGCCTATATCGGCCGGGTCGATCCCAAGCCACCCCATCTTTTCTTCGAGGCGCTCATAGTTATATCCTGCGTCGATCATTATCGTCGTGCCGCCCTTGCGGTAGAAAAAGATATTGGCGACCCACTCGCGCACGCAGGCGACATTCTCGTCGATCCAGCCGGTGTTCAGTGGCTTGAATATCTCTTTGCCGCGATACATTTTGCTCATTTCTTTTTTCTGAAACTCGGTCGCTTCTTTTGACATGATATTACCTCTTTTCAAACAGGATAAAAGGCGTGCCGCCGCTTTTGCGCCCCGATCATCTCGCGGCAATATCTGTGCCGCGTCATGCCGCCGACATATCATAGGATCGCGGAGAACGAATGAATGTCACGCACGGTTAGTCATGGCTAACCGTCGCGGTTCAAAAAACCCGCCCGGCATGTGATCCCGAGGGCGCCGAACCGTCCCCCTTTTGTTTTAAGATCCATACTCCGCGGTCCACGGCGCATCATTACGAATAGTGCGCTGAAATGCCCCATCGTTTGGCTTTATGATATCACCCTTCGGGCGTTATATCAAGTTCCATTCGGCGCAAATATTCCGGAAAGCAAAAAATCCCCGGTGCGGATCAGATTTCCTGATCTGCGCCGGTGATTCAGGCTGCATTAAGCAGCTATTACCAAGAGAGGCTTTACTTCTCCTGCTCTTCTTTTCCGCTAAGGTGTTCGATCTCAATTTCAAACATCTGCGCGGCTTTTCCTGCTCTGGCAATTTCCTCACCAGCCAACCGCTCCTCGGGGAAATACTTCATGCGATCTTCCTGTCCTACAGCTTTGAAAGTTATAAAAAGGCGGGGTTTGAACCGAAGGACGCCATGCACCATGCCATGATCGCATCGGTCAGTTCCATCGGGGCCAGTATGCTGACTACGCTGTTCGGCTTTGTTGCGCTGCTGTTTATGAATTTCAAGATCGGTGCGGATATGGGTATCAGCCTTGTGATCGGTATCCTGATCAGCTTCATCAGTGTGATGGTGTTCTTCCCGGCGCTGCTGCTGTGCGGCAACAAGCTCATTGGAAAGACAAAGCACCGCCGTCTGACCCCTACCTTTCAGAATATCGGCAAGGGCATCTCAAAGATCCGTATTCCGGTTTTCTGCGTGATCCTGCTTCTGATGCTCCCGGCGTTTCTGGGACAAAACCACAACAGCTATTTCTACGGTTCCAGTGAAAAGACCGTAGAAGGCAGTGAAGCGTGGGACATTGAACAGAAGTTCGGCGTGACCAACAGCGCCGTGCTGCTGGTGCCAAGGGGCGAGAGCGCCAAAGAGGTCCGGATGTGCGATGCGCTGAACGATCTCGACCACATCACCTCAGTTACCTCTTATGCCACGATGGTGAGCAACAAGATCCCTGCTGCTTATCTGGACAGTTCCATAGCTCGACCGACATGATCGACCGAGTTTACCAGCATACCTTCAAGAACAGCAAGCGCCGCTTCGCTGAAGAGCTGGCCAACCGCGCGGCGCAACTGCTGCGATAAAAGGCCGGACGGCAAAATAAAAATAGACCTCGGACAAATGATCGTCCGGGGTCTTTTCATGTCGCCGCGTGGTGCATTTCGTGGTGCATAATTGTTTTTTTATATGATTTTTGCCTGTTTTCTGGATATTAAACCCGAAAGTTTTGAGGTTTATTCAAAAGTCAAAAAGCCCGCAAACCCGCTCGCAGAGCCAATTCCAGCAAAAAAGCCGCCTTTTGGCGGCTTACATCTCTGGTGGAGACAAGGGGACTCGAACCCATGACCTCTCGCGTGTGAGGCGAACGCTCTAACCAGCTGAGCTATGTCTCCATATAGCGAAACAAGGACCTAAACAGTCCTTGTCTCCTTGGTGACCCGTACGGGAATCGAACCCATGTTTCCGCCGTGAAAGGGCGGTGTCTTAACCGCTTGACCAACGGGCCAAAATGGTAGCGGCAGTGGGATTTGAACCTACGACCTGCCGGGTATGAACCGGATGCTCTAGCCAGCTGAGCTATGCCGCCATTTCTATTTGTTTGTGTCGTGCGAACAAATAGAATTATACACACAAGTATCGACTTTGTCAATACTTATTTTAAAATTTCTTCGACCTTTTTTTCTGACAGTGCGCCCGCCTTTATAAGCTGGCGATATACCGGCACGCCGGAGGCGTTTTCTGCCTTGAGTATCGACAGGCTGGCATATGCCATCATACCGCGGTCAAACACCGATGAGGTCAGCTTATCATACTGCTCCTGTCCCAGCACGCCGAGGCCGAGGGCATCCTCCGGCGCCGTCTCCCACTCGAACTGATCCGCGGCCTCCGAATACCCCATCGCCCTCAGCATGAAGGTGAGATAATCGCGCAGGCTGATCTCCTCGTTGGGCGTAAAGGTGTCAGGCGATGTGCCGCGTGTCAGACCCTTGCTGTAAAGAAGGTCAATATACGGCCTGTGATTGGGATTTACGTCATTAAAGGGCGACCGATCGGCTGTCCCCGCAAGAGCCTGCTGCTCAAGGCCGAGAAAACGGACCAGCATGATGGCGGCCTCTGCCCTTGTCGGCCTGCGCTCCAGCTCCCAGCCCTTGTCGCTGCCGCGGAAAAGCCCGCCGACGGCATTGAGCGTATAGGCGCTGACAAAGCGCTCGTCCCACAGCTTTGCCACGACCTCGCCCGTCATATCCTTATCCCATGTATGATCGGCCGAAAGGGCGTCCGTGTCGAGCATGAAGTATTTGTCCTTCGTTCCGGCGGTCATATCGTATGTAACGTCGACATATCTGATCTCTTCGCCCAGCAGGACGACATTCCACGAATGGTTCATCTCCTGAGAGGCCACATAGATGCAGGGCAGCCCGGCGGCGCGGCATACCATGGCAAAGGCGGCGCTTATGCCGTCGCAGACCGCCATGCCGTTGACAAGGGCACCGTAAGCCGAGAAGGCGTCTCCGCCGGCCTCTGTGGCCTGATTCATGGCGGCATGCATGTCGTACTTGCAGTTCGATCTCAGGTACTCATATATGGCGTGATACTTGGCCGTCAGATCCATATCGTCCCTGACAAGGCCTGCCGCAAGCCGTGCAGCCTCCTTCTCGGCCGCTTTGTGCTTTTCGGCGTCATTATAGACTATCTTTATATAAGAGTTCATCTGTGACGGAACATATTCGAAAACATATGCGTCGCGGTACATCATGGTGAAATAATGATAGCACAGCGTGAAATCGAACCCGGCGGGTACGCTCAGATACAGGGTATCCTCCCCTTCGCTCACTATATCTGCAAGGGCCGCGGCGGCGTCCAGCTCGTTTTCAAAGGTCCTGCGTTCGGCTGCCAGCACCGACTGCTGGAGCATCATTATCACGACGAGGACGATCGCCGCACTTTTCCTTATGGTTTTCAATTTTGCTCTCCTTTCAAGATCGCAGGGCAGCTTTACAAAAAAATAAAAGGGCAAAGAAATATCAAAATCTCTCTGCCCACTTATATGCTCTGTTTAAGATGATTATATCAGCTTTACTGTAAAATACACCGCCGCGCCGGCAATAAAGGCCGCTACGGCATAAAGTATATAATACGCGACAGGCGCAGCCAGTATATAGGCCGCGGCGACGAGCACCGCTGTGATGCCGTATACGGCGACGACCGCCTTTGCCGAGACACCGGCATTGTCAAACGCCTTGAGACCCAGCTTGCCGATATGCAGAACACCATCGGTCTTTCTTGCCGCAAAATAAATAAGAAGTGCGACACCGCAGACGGCGATGGCCGCAACGGCGGCGATAAGCGCCAGCTTTCTGTCGGAAGCCTTTGCTATTATCCAGATAGCGTAAGAAACGGCCGAATGAGTGAGACAAAGCGAGAAGAACTCGCGCTGATAGCTGCAATAAATAAGATGGAGTATCGCTATCGCCGGGATGACCACATACAGGACCCGCTTGGCCGAGCTGTAATTATACCTGATGAGCAGAAGCGAACCGAGCAGGACGGCAAAAAATACCGTCGACATCGCGCCGTTGAAAACGGCGGCCGTTTTTATGCGTCCCTTTTTCAGATCCGACGCCAGCCAGACAAGGCTCCCCGCCAGCGCGGCGGCCGATACCCAGATAAGGATGGTGTTTATCCTCAGCGCGGCAAAAAACGTGCGCGCGACGTTATAGGCATTCCACAGATACGATAACCCGAAAAGCAGCACCACCGCGGCAACGAATACCGCCATCACCCGGTTTGCCAGATAATCCTCGCGGACATCGTCCTTTTTGCTGCTGATATGTTCCTTTTTCAATTAACTCACACTCCGACTTCAAAATGACCGAAGGACATGTCCCGCCCGGGACATGGGCAATTCCTCCGTCGTACACCCAACCCAAAATTATACTTTTAACGGATGCAGAATGTTCCCGTTTTTTATAATTTTTCTTTCAAATACTTTTGGCAGACCCGCGGACAGGCGGGCATAATCTTTATAAACTATACCAGAAATGCCGACGCTTGTCCATCTCTTTATCGCCTGTATCTTTAAATTATTTTTTAATTTCAACGACCAGCATGGTCCAGCCGTCGCGCTGTTCCCGCCGTGTCACGTTAAAGCCGTTTGCCTCGTAGAACCCGGCGACCTCGTCGGCTCTTTCATTTATTATGCCCGATAAGACGGCCTTTCCTTCCTCCTTGAGCCATGAACGGAAAAACCCGCACATGGCTTTGAGAACATCGGCGACTATATTGGCCAGAATAACGT
>CAKUAK010000012.1 GCA_934636325.1 uncultured Eubacteriales bacterium | reverse complement strand
CTTCGGACGGCCGCGGGGAAGCTGTTTTTGGCTGTATTTACTTATGCGGCCTTAGATCTCGAGCCATGTGCCGAGGCCCTGCTCCTTTGCCTTTTCATAAATGAGATAGGCGGCGGCGATGTCCTCGACCGAGATGCCGATGGTCTCGAATACCGTTATGTCGTCGTCGCTGACGCGGCCTTTAAGCTCGCCGGTCATGACCTTGCCGACCTCGCCGATGAAGTCCTCTTTCCTGACCTCGCCCTTATTGATGGGGATGATGAGGTCTCCGGCGTCGCGCAGGGCGGCCTCTTCCCAGTCAAGGAACACACGGCTGCGGGTCAGCACGTCGGTCTCGATTTCGCGGGCGATGGGGCTGCATGCGCCGACGGCGTTGACGTGTGCGCCCTTCTTGAGCCAGCTGCCCTTGAGGAAGGGGGCGTCGGTCTTGGTCGATGTGACGGTGCAGACGATGTCGGCATCCTTTACGGCCTCTTCGGGCGCGGCGCAGGGAATGACCTCGACGCCGGGCAGCTTTTCACGCAGAACGGCGCAGGCTGCCTCTATGGCGGCGGGGAACATATCCCATACATATACCTTCTTTATGTCGCGGACAAGGGCTATGGCCTGCGCATGGGCCTTGCCCTGATTGCCCGCGCCGAGGATGGCGACCGAATGAGCGTCCTTGCGGGCAAGGGCGTCGGTGGCGGCGGCGCTGGTGGCGGCCGTGCGGATGACGGTTATCAGCTCGGCGTCGACAATGGCCAGCAGGGCGCCGGTCTCTGTGTCAAAGAGAGGAACAATGCCCTGGTTTGTGCCTTCCTTTTTTGTTTTCTGGCCGGGGAATATGATGACCTTGCTGCCCGTGACCTTTTTGTCGAGCAGCGAAGCCGGCATAAGGGCCAGCAGATTGCCGCTGTCGTGGGGGATCATGTTGCGCTGGAGCATCTTGATCTCGTTTTTCGACGCGGCGATAAGGGTATCGCGCATGGCGGGGATGCAGTCCTTAAGGGTCAGCAGCTGTCCGCACAGCTCGCGGTTAACGATAAGTGTTTTTTCCATGGTTATGTCCTCCTTTTTATTTTAAAAGATCCTGTTTATTCATCGTAGATGGCCGAGGAATATATCTCAAGATCGCTGTTGCTGACCTCGAGGTCGCCGTCCGTGATGCTGTCGAGCCACTCGGTATATTTCTGCTGTACGACCGTCTCGTCGGCCTGCTCGATCGGCTCTCCCTGACCGACAAAGTACATTATGTGATAGCCGTAGGAGGTCTCGACGATACCGGTGTCGCCGGGCTTGCGGCCGGCGGCGAAGCACCAGTCGTTGAAGGCCTGGACCATCATGCCCTCGGTGACATTTTCATAAAGGCCGCCGTTGGTGTTGGAGCCGGGATCGGTGGAGTATTGGTCGGCCAGCGCGGCAAAGGCCTCTTCGGTGTGGGGGCCGTCGAGATAGATCTGATAGACCTCGTCGGCCTTGGCCTTGGGGTCGCTTTCGCTGTCGCTGCCGATAAGTATGTGGCGCACGTTTATCGTCGGACGGGATTCTGCGGCGACGGCATACTGATCGTAAAGCCGGTCATATATCTCGTCGGTATAGGCATTGGCCAGATAATTGTCCTCAAGGAAGGAATAGAAGCTGTCGAAATCGGCGGCCTGGCCGTAAGAGCGCTTGAGGTAATCCTCGGCCGATCCTGCGCCGATATTGGCGGCGGCATCCTCAAGGCTGGCTTCAAGGCCGTCGAGGGCGGCCTGATAATCGTCGGGCAGCCGGAAGTTCTCGGCCCTCGCGACGGCACAGACGGCCGTTATGTCGCGCCAGTTGTTGACGGCCGAATCGACAAAATAATCCTGCCATGTCGTCGTGCCGTCGTACTGCTGCTGTTCGAGGGGGGTCGCCATATCAAAGGACGACGTGCCGTAAGAGTTGAGATAATAATAAAGATCAGACCAGTAATAATAATTGAGCTGGCGGTTGTCGAGGGCATTTCCCTCGTATGTGGCGGCCGTGGCGTCGGGATGGCCGTCGAAGCTGCTGCCGCGGAAGGCAAGGAAGATGATCACGATGGCGGCGATTATTATAACGGCCGCCGCGATTATAAGTACCGAGCGCCTTTTTGCGCTTCCGGCCTTTTTGACCTCGTCACAGCCGTCGTCGGGACAGTTGTCGTCGTCCCCGCATTCAAGTATTCCATAACAATAGGGGCACTTCTTCTCCCCGCTTTCAACCTCCATGCCGCAGTGCGGACATTTCATAATGGGTCACCTCTTGTTTCTGTGTATCTGTATTTCGGATAATACATTTACATTATATCATATACGGTTGCCCGGGACAAACCAAATTGTTGCATGGCGCGCCGGCGGAAACCGACAGAAAAGCCTTGTTGAAATATTACAATTTTATTGTGCATATTAAATAAATTAAAAAAATCCCCTTGCTTTTTCCAAATCATTAATATATTATTAAGTCAGCCGAAATAACTTTAACAAATCGGCGGGGCTTCCAACCAGGAGGTTCAATAAAAACGAAGAGGTGACTATCGAATGAAGAAAAAAGGAATCAAACTGTTATGTCTGGTACTTACACTTGTAATAGCCATCGGCCTTCTGGCAGGCTGCGGAGGCGACGATGAAAAGCCTAAGGGTCAGAAGGGATCGGAGGGCATGCGCAATGATGTTGTCATCGCCACGGCCAACGAACCTCCCACGATGGCCCCCCATCAGCACAGTGCCGTTGCCGGCGGATATATGAATATCCTGACCCACAACACGCTGTTCCAGAGCAACATCGAGACCCTCGCCATCGAGCCCTGCCTGGTTGAGAGCTATGAGATCCTGGGCGACAAGGAATGGGAGTTCAAGCTTCGCAAGGGTGTCAAGTTCCATAACGGCGAAGAAATGACCACCGAGGACGTCAAGGCCTCTATGGAATATGCCCGCGAGAACGCATCCTTCACAAACACATACTCTAACTTCTGGGAAAGCATCGAGATCAAGGATGATTATACCTTTGTTGTAAAGACGAAGGAAGTTTATGCCAAGACCCTTTATGATATGGGTTCCCATTACGTTCTGCCCAAGTCCCTCCTTGAGAGCGGCGAAGACATCAGCGCCAACCCCATCGGCACCGGCCCCTATAAGTTCGTCAAGTGGACGCTGGGCGACAAGATCGAGTTCGAAGCCTTTGAAGATTACTGGCAGGGCGCCCCGGCTATAAAGAAGCTGACATACCGCATCATCCCCGAGGGCTCTTCAAGGACCATCGCCCTTGAAGCCGGCGAGATCGACTTCATCGTCGAGGTCGACAACAACGACCTTGGCCGTCTTGAAAGCAACGATGGTATCACGGTCATCAACAAGACCGGCACATCCTTCAATTTCCTCGTTCTGAACAACGAGAGATTCCCCTTCAACAATCAGGATTTCCGCCACGCCATGAACTGCGCTATCGATAAGGAAGCCCTTGTAAAGGTCGCCCTTAACGGCGCCGGCACAGGCAACTTTACACAGACCCCCGTTATCTTCGAGGGTGCTGCAACATCCGTACCCGACAGCTATGACCTTGCCAAGGCCAAGGAATATCTTGAAAAGTCGGGCATCGATCCCAAGACCGTCTCCTTCAGCTGTATCTGCTCTGACGATGTCAAGCGCCGCTGCGGCGAGGTCATCCAGGCCAACCTGCAGGAGCTGGGCATCACAATGAACCTTGAGTCGATGGACCTTGCGACATACCTGTCGACCGCAGCCGAGGGTAACTTCGACACATGCATCGGCGGTTACACATCCTCCAATATGATGGGCTTTATCGAAGGCAAGTTCACCACCAAGTCGATCAACGGCTCTAACTGGACGAGGACGACCGATCCCAAGATCGACGAGCTTTATAAAAAGGCGACACAGACCCTTGATGACAAGGAAAGGAATAAGATCCTGACAGAGTGCGCAAACTATATCAACGAGGTCTGCCCGCAGGTTCCGACCTATGGCGCCAATGTAACAAGAGCCTATAACTCCAAGCTTCAGGGCATCGAGGTCTCGGCGACCAACACCCTGAGATGGCAGTTCGTATCCTGGGGCGAATAATATTAAGAACAGCACAAGAGTCGTAAAAGAGTGACACAGATATTCTCCTTTTAATTGCATCTCCGCGGGAGCCGAAAGGCCCCCGCGGAGATGTTTTATTGTCTGCCGGAGGCACTAAAAAAGCTGACCGAAGCGGCATGACCTACTAAAATGATATGGCAATCTTGTTTTAATGTTACGAAAACTTTTGCGCAAAAAGATTCGTTTTTATAGAAAATATAGAAAATAGAATTGGGGCTTGAAATTCAAATAAAACAGGTATATTCTATTTGAAGTCAACAGCGAGGTAACAAAGTTTCATTTAAATAGAAACAAGAAAAGATGACAAACCCCGTGGTTAAAAACACAGAAAAACGCGCAAAGGAGAATCCACCAATGAACAAGTCATTCAAAAAGCTGCTGTCCGTATCGCTGATTTTTGTCATGGCTCTTGCAATGTTCGCAGGCTGCGGAAACAACGACGCGGCGAACGGCACGACCGACAATAACGGCGGCACGACCGACGAGCCCTCGGGCACGGTCAGAGACAGCATCGTTATCGCAACGGCCAACGAGCCCCCCACGATGGCGCCCCACCAGCACAGCGCCGTCGCCGGCGGATATATGAATATCCTTACACACGACACGCTGCTCAAGAATAATGTCGAGACCCTCGAGCCCGAACCCAACCTGATCGAATCCTGGGAGAACCTCAGCGATAAGGAATGGAAGTTCACGCTGCGCAGCGGTGTCAAGTTCCATAACGGCGAGACCATGACGGCCGAGGACGTCAAGGCCTCTATGGAATATGCCCGCGAGTATTCCTCTTATACCAGCACATACTCCAGCTTCTGGGAGAGCATCGAAGTCGTCGATGACCTCAACTTCATCGTCACAACAAAGGAAGTTTACGCCAAGACCCTTTATGATATGGCTTCCCATTACGTCCTGCCCAAGTCCCTCATCGAGAGCGGCGAGGACATCAACGAGAACCCCATCGGCACCGGCCCGTATAAGTTCGTCAAGTGGACGCTGGGCGACAAGATCGAGTTCGAAGCCTTTGAAGATTACTGGCAGGGCGCACCGGCCATCAAGCATATGACATGGCGTATCATCCCCGAGGGCTCCTCCCGCACCATCGCCCTTGAAGCCGGCGAAGTCGACTTCATCGTTGAGGTCGACAATAATGACCTTTCGAGGCTTGAAGAGGACGAGGGCATCTCGGTCATCAATAAGACCGGCACAGCCTTCCTCTTCATGGTCATTAACAACGAGAAGTTCCCCTTCAACAATCAGGACTTCCGTATAGCAATGAACTATGCCATCAACAAGGACGCCCTTGTTGAGGTCGCTCTTAACGGTGCAGGGACAAGAAACGACAGTCAGACCCCCGACATCTTCGAGGGCAAGGCAACAGAAGGCCGCTATGGCTATGATATTGAAAAGGCCAAGGAGTACATCGAAAAATCCGGCATCGACCCCACGACCGTCACCTTCAGCTGTATATGCTCGGACGACGTCAAGCGCCGCTGCGCAGAGGTCATCCAGGCCAACCTCCAGGAGCTGGGCATCACGATGAACATCGAGTCGATGGACCTCGCCACATATCTGTCGGCCACTGCCGAGGGCAATTATGAGTCCTGCATCGGCGGCTATAACACAAATAATATGATGAACTTCATCGACGGCAAGTTCACAGCCAAGCAGATCGGCGGCTCCAACTGGACAAGGACCAATGACCCCAAGCTGGACGAAATGTACGAAAAGGCAACTCAGACACTTGACGCCACAGAGAGGAATCAGCTCTTGACCGAGTGCGCCAACTACATCAACGAGATCTGCCCCCAGATCCCCACATATACCCAGAATGTCGTAAGGGCATATAACTCCGATCTTCAGGGCATCGATATCTCGGCTGTCGGCACACTCTACTGGCAGTATGTTTCCTGGGCAAATTAATTAAATTACAAACCATCCGTTCAATCATTTTTACATCTTCTTTCTCCTATCCGGCCGGGGTCATATGACCCCGGTCTTTTTTTTTAAACATTTGTGTCAATTCGCGAAAGCATAACGCCTGCTTTAATAAGATAAAGCGAATGAAAAACAAAGAAATTCCCGGCTGTGTATACAAAATGCACATAAAATGCCGGGATTATTTGTTGCACATAGCCTTTGAACTTTGTGAATTATACATAAACTCTTTGGACGTAAATGTAAAAAAGAATAGGTAACTATTGAAATAATCTTTGGATTAATATATAGTCCTGCATGCAGACCGGCGTCGGATGGCAGATCGCGAAAGCCGATGATATGTTATCCGTTAGGGCCGGACATAACAAAAAAGGAGACCCCAAAAAAGGAGATGTTGAGAATGAAAAAGAATCTTTCGAAGCTGCTGAGTCTTGCTCTTGTAGCCATGCTGGCGATTGCCATGCTGGTTGGCTGCGGCAGCAACAATGGCGGAACGAACAATGAGAACACCGAAAATAAGCCCCAGCAGACCTCGGGCGAGAAGCGTGACGATGTTATCATCGCCACAGCCAACGAGCCCCCCACGCTGGCTCCCT
>CAKUAK010000011.1 GCA_934636325.1 uncultured Eubacteriales bacterium | reverse complement strand
AGCCCGCACTAATGGTGCGGGCTTCTGACAGCAAAATTATCGGTTATGACGATCAGTTATCGCTGTCGTGGGATATCTCGACAACGGTGCCCTCGGCTGCGGGACGGGGCTTGCGGGGGCCGGGCCTGCCGCCCTGACGCCTGTCTCCGCTCTTTCTGGGGCCGCCCTTACCGCCGTTGCCAGAGGGCTTGCCCGGTTTTCTGCGGGGCGCGGCGGGAAGATCGGTGGGGGCGATGATGACCTTGCGGTTGGGCTCGCTGCCGGTCGAATATGTAGTTACCCCCTCGACATCCTGAAGGGCCGAGTGGATTATCCTGCGCTCGTGGGGATTCATAGGCTCGAGAGCGACGCTCTTCTTATACTTGAGCGCCTTCTGGGCCGTCTTGTTGGCCAGCGCCACCAGAGCCGCCTCGCGCTTGGCGCGGTAGTTCTCGGTGTCGACCGTTACGCGCCAGCGATCCTCTTCGCCCTTATTGGCGACGATGCTGGTCAGATACTGGAAGGCGTCGAGGGTATCGCCGCGGCGGCCGATGACGGCCCCCATGTTGCTGCCCGACAGCTCCAGATGGATGGTCTTTTCCTCTGCGTTCTCGCTGACCTGGATATCGGCAGGCGTACCGAAACGCACAAGAAGCCCGGCCAGGAAGTCCTTTGCCTTGCCGGCAGGCGATGCCTCAAAGCTGACCCTTACAAGGGCAGGCTCGCGGCCAAAGCCCAAAAAGCCGGATTTGGGCTTGTTTACCACCTCTACAGAAACATCGTCGCGGTCACAGCCCAGAATATCGAGGGCATTCTGGATAGCGGCGTCGATGGTATCTCCCTTTGCCTCTATTACCTTGATCATTTTTTCTGTCCTCCGGTCTTATAGAGCTCCTGCTCTTTTTTCTCTTTATCCAGGCAGTATTTTGTCAGCACGACCTCCTGGACACATGTAAACAGGTTGTTGGCGATCCAATAGATGCTGACGGCCGCCGGAAGAACGAATGAAAAATAGCCCGACATTACCGGCATCATGAGCATCATGCTCTTATTCATCTGCTGCATCTTCTCGTCTTCGGAATCTCCGCCCTTCTGGTCGATCATGACGGCAGTGCTCATGGTGTTGGTCACATGGGATACCCCCCATGAGGTAAGGGCCGACAGCACGGGCAAGATCCACATAACGGAAAACTGTTTGAAGCTGGGGGTCACGGCCAGATCAAGCCCGTAGAAGGTGAAATCCACGGCAAAGATCTTATCGCAGATCCCCTTGAGCATCTCCAGCTTGTCGCCGAACATACCGGCCATGGTAAGCTGATATCCGAACTTGTTTGTGGCCACGCCCAGGGCCGAGGCAAGGGCGGTTATCTCGTCGGACGACAGATGCATGAAATATGTCAGAGGCATCGTGACGACATAATAAAGGCCCAGCATGATGGGAAGGGTAAGAAGGCTGGTTCCGCAGCCGCCCATAGGCGACGCGCCGTAATCGTCGTAAAGACGCTGTACCTCCTGGCTGTACTTTTCCCTGTCATTGCCGTACTTTTTCTGGAGCTCGCGCAGCTTGGGATTGATGCGCTGCGTGACGATCATGCTGCGCTTCTGCTTGATCGAAAGGGGCAGCATTATGAGCTTTGCCAGAAGGGCGAAGGCGATGATGGAATATCCGTAGTTTTCAAGGAGCAGGTAGATATACTCCATGACATATCCCATTGGTGTAGCAATTATACCAAATATTGCAGACATCGGATGGTTTCTCCTTAAAATATGCGCCGCTTGCGCGGCATTGGTCAAAGCTCCCGCAAAAGGCCTGCGGGATCACGGTACCGGATCATATCCCCCTTTTGAAAAGGGGTTGCACCGTATTATCCGCCGGAGGGCCAGCAGACCCCCTTTAAAGGCGCCGTACTTCTCAACGGCCTCGAGGGCGTATTGAGAGCAGGTAGGAATATAGCAGCATGTGGGATGCCGCTTGAGAGGTGAGATATACCGGCGGTAAAAGCGTATCAGCCACAGCAGCAGACGCTTAGCCATTTGTCCCTCCGCCGGTCATATTGAGCCCGGCGAACAGGGCGCGCATCTCGCCCTCCAGCGCCGAAAAAGGCGCTTCCCCGCATCCGTGGCGGGCCACGATAACGATGTCAAATCCGCTTTTAAAGCCGGCCTCGTTCAACCTGTACGCCTCGCGCATGCGGCGGCGTATGCGGTTGCGCGTTACTGCGTTGCCGATCTTCTTGGAGACTGTAAGCCCCAAACGGTTGACCGGGCGGCGGTTTTTCATGCAATATACCACGATATACCTGCCGGCCCTGCTTTTGCCCTTTCCATAAAGGGCGCGAAACCTGTGGTTTTCGCTCAAGGACAGAGTTTTTATCATAAAGTCACCCTTTAAAACTTTAAGACCGCTTAAAAAAGCGGTCTTAATTATCTTAGTGGGACAGCCTTACTCTTCCCTTTGCACGGCGCCTGGCCAGAACTTTTCTGCCGTTCCTTGTCCTCATGCGCTTCATGAAGCCATGCTCTTTGCTGCGCTGACGTTTTTTAGGCTGATAGGTACGAAGCATGTTTACACCCCCCAATACGGAATATTGACAAGCCCCTTACGGGCATTTGATCTTTTACAGTAACGCACTTTGTATTATATATTCCCTGGCGGGGCTGTGTCAATCTCTTTTTCTGCCCGAGGGGGCACAAAACAGGGCGATTTTGTAATATAAACAAAAAATATTACGTTAAGTATTTTTATTTCCATAAAATAGTCGTCAAGATGCCGATTTATCGGCGCGAATTCCCAAATAATAATCAGGCCGGACATGGCACATAAAGAAGAAAGGATCTTGAGACATGAAAAAAACTCTTGCACTGCTGCTGTGCGTCGTTCTTGCCGCCTGTCTTTTTGCCGCCTGCGGGCAGAAGGACGCCGGCACGGCCGACAAGCCCGATGCTGCCGATAAGCCCAGCACCGAGGACAAGACCCCGGCCGACGATCTGGCCGACGGCATCGGCGACGCGGCCCAGGGCGCGGCCAACGCCGCAAACGACGTCTGGGACGGCCTCATGAAGCTCTTCGGCGCAAACGCGCCCATGACAGACGAGGGCACGCCCGAGGTCTTTGCCCGTGATTACGGCATCGACGAGGAGCTGCTCGACAGCTATACCCTGCGCGTGCCCCGGAAGGAGGGCGACGCCGCCGAGTTCTTTATCGCCAAGGTAAAGGAAGGCAAGATGTCGCAGGTCGAGGAAAAGCTGGAGGCCCGAAAAGAGGCCATCGCCGGCAAATGGAAGGATAATACCGACGAGAGCATGGCCTATGCCAAAGAGCCGGTCATCCTTAAAAACGGCAATTATATCATGCTGGCCGTTCACGCCGACATGGATGAAGCAAAGGCCGAGTTTGAAAGGCTGACAAAGGACAAATAGCCCCAAGGCCGGGATGCCCTATCAGGCGTCCCGGCCTTTTCCCCCTTGACATCGGGCGGGGAAGGTGTAAAATATACCTCACGATAAAGTTGTATTGAGAACTATCGGAGGTGATCCCATGGATGCTCGCCTTGCCGTTCTTCAGGGCATACGCAGCATATCGCAGCTCTATGACAGCCTGCGGCGGGAGGTCTGCCAGAAGCACGGCCTTACGGCCGCCGAGGCCGACATACTCTCTTTTCTGAGCCACAACCCGCAGTTCAACACGGCCGGAGAGATATGCCGCCTTCGCCGCATGCAGAAGGGCAACGTCTCCCGCGCCGTCGACGATCTGTGCCGCCGCGGGCTGCTCTGCTCCCGTCCCGACCCCGGGGACGGCCGCCGGAGCTATCTTTACATGACCGAAAAGGCAGACGCCGTGCTGCCCGACATATCGGGGCTGAACGAGCGGTTCTTCCGGGCGCTGACCGACGGCTTTACCCGCGAGGAGCTCGAGCTTTACCATGACATGAGCCGCAGGCTTTCGGAAAACGCCGCCCGGGCTCTTGAAAGGAAGTAACATACCAATGGAAAAACAGAACAACGATTTTCTCGGCACAGAGCCTCTGGGCCCTCTGCTCCGCCGTCTGGCGCTGCCCACCGTGGCCGCCCAGCTCATCAACATGCTCTATAACATCGTCGACCGCATGTACATAGGCCATATCCCCAAGACCGGGGCCATGGCCCTTACCGGCCTCGGGGTCTGCATGCCGATCATCATGATCGTCTCGGCCTTCGCCGCGCTGATAAGCGTCGGCGGCGCTCCCCGCGCCTCGATATCCATGGGCCGGGGCGAGACCGAAAAGGCCGAGCGCACCCTTGGGGCCTGCTTCGCCATGCAGATCGTCATATCGGTCATCCTCACGGCCGTCCTTCTCGTCTGGGGGGAGCCGATGCTCATGGCCTTCGGCGCAAGCGCCAACACAATCGGCTATGCCTCGGCATACCTGGGGATATACGCCTTAGGCACGGTATTCGTCCAGCTGACCCTCGGCATGAACGCCTTCATCACGGCCCAGGGCTTTTCAAAGGTCAGCATGATATCGGTGCTCATCGGCGCCGTATGCAACATCATCCTCGACCCGATATTCATCTTCGGCCTGGGCATGGGTGTCCGCGGCGCGGCCCTGGCTACAATCATATCCCAGGCCCTGTCCTGCGCCTGGGCCCTCGCTTTTCTCTTCGGGAAAAAGACCCTGCTGCGCATCAGGCAAAAATATGTCAGGCTGGATATGAAGATACTGCTGCCCTGCCTGGCCCTCGGCTCGGCCACCTTTGTCATGCAGGCCAGCGAGAGCGTCATTTCGGTCTGTTTCAACTCCTCTCTGCTGCGCTACGGCAGCGACATGGCGGTCGGCGCCATGACGATACTGACCAGCGTCATGCAGTTCGCCATGATGCCGCTGAGCGGCCTCGGCCAGGGCGCGCAGCCGATAATCAGCTATAACTACGGCAAGGGCGACTATGACCGCGTCCGCGGAGCCTTCAAGCTGCTGCTCAAATGCAGCCTTGCCTATTCCCTTACCCTCTGGGCCGCCGTCATGCTCTTCCCCTCGGCCTTCGCCGGTATGTTCACAAGCAGCGCCGAGCTGCGGGCCTTTGCCGCCCGCGCCCTGCGCATATACATAGCCGGTGTGGGGCTCTTCGGCATCCAGATCGCCTGCCAGATGACCTTTGCCTCGCTGGCCAACGCCAAGGCTTCGATCGCCGTCGCCGTGACGAGAAAATTCCTACTGCTCATACCTCTTATATATATACTGCCCGCCGTGCTTCCCATCGACAAGACGACGGCGGTATACATGGCCGAGCCTGTCGCCGATATCCTCGCCGTCACCTTTACGGCCATACTTTTCAGAAGCCAGTTCAAAAAGGCCCTGAGCGCCTGACGGCGCAGTATGTCTGCCCGGGTGTCCCCCGCAAAAACAAAACCCGGCCTGCGGCAGCGCAGGCCGGGTCGAAGATCAACACATGATAATCTCTGTTATTTTTCCTGTTGGAGGAGAATGTCGATATTGGCTATCATATCGTCCTTGAGGCTGGGCAGCCTGCCCGACAGGGTATACTTATTAAGGGCCAGCGGATCGATAAAGAGACAATCCCGCTTCATCTCGGTATTCTCGATGATCAGGCGCTCTTCCCGCAGCAGCTCTATGGGTGTCATCTGCTTGAAAGCCCCCTTTTCGGTCATGCGGTAAAGGGGCGTTCCCGGCCAGATCGACAGCGGCATGGCCCAGATGCTGTCGGGATGGACCCGGCCGAGGGCTTCGGCCGTCATAAGCGCGTGCTCGCGGGAATATTCCCGGCCGCCCATGCCAAGTATTATCGTAAGATGATGGCCGATCTCGCAGGATTCCAGCGTATCGAGGGCGCGGTAGATGTCAAAGGCCGTCTCTCCCTTATTGTGCAGTGCAAGGACACGGTCGCTGCCGCTTTCGAAACCGACATGGAGATCCTTCAGCCCGGCCTCCTTGAGCGCGAGGACGTCGATCCACGATTTGCGGTTGATGTCGGCGGCGCGGGCATGCATGGATATCTCTTCGACAGAGGGCAGGTATTTGTGGATCATGTCGAAGATGCGCAGCAGCTTTGCCGTCGGCAGGCAGAAGGGGCTGCCGCCCAGCAGGAATATCCTGTCGTTATCCTCGATGACCTGTGCCAGCAGGCGGATCTTTTTTTCGATATCCTCTTCGTCATAGACAAAATATTTTTCCTGTGCCGTGGCGCAGAAGGCGCACCCGGCGTAATTGCATCCGCATGTGACCTCCAGAAGGGCGCTCTGGGATTCCAGCATGGGGCGGTATGCGTCGGGCTCGTCGTATATAAGATCGTATATCTCCTGTTTTGTCATTGCTCTGTCCTGCCTTCCTTAGCTTGTATTCTATATAATAACCCAAAACCCACACCGCCGCAAGGCTGCCCTCCTCCCTTTGCATATCCTTTTTGGCCTGTTTTAAAGGGGGTTGACAAAGTCAACCTGTCGGTGTATATTGAAATTAAGTTGACAAAGCAACCAGAAAGGAGCGTTTTTATGAATACCGTCGATCCCATGGAACTTTTCGGCGCAATGCGCCGGATAAACGGCCTTACACATCGTTTTATGAAAAAAACCTCTTGCGGAACGCCGCTCAAGGGATATCATCTCATGTATCTCGTCCGGCTCGAGAGCTACGGCCCGCAGGCCGCCCGCGACCTTTCCCATGCGCTGGATGCCGACAAGGGACATACCTCGCGGGTGCTGTCCGACCTTATTTCATACGGATATGTTGAGAAAAGCGGGCCGGAACGCATGGCCAGCCTTTCGCTTACCGACGAAGGGCGCAAGCTGGCTTCCCGCGCCCTCTCCTCGATCCGCGAGCTTGATCTGCGCCTTAGGCAGGCTGTGTCGCAGGAGGATTTTGAGGCATTCCTCCGCGTCCTTGACGCACTCTCACGGTCTCTTGATGCCGACTGCCCCCCACGGGCGTTAGGAGGCGCGTATTGAAGATACTTAAACCTTATATCGTCCGCCGCCTGCCGCTGATCCTTCTGGCGATACTTATGATCGCCGCCCAGGCATGGTGCGATCTTTCACTGCCGGCCTATACGTCGGCCATCGTCAACACCGGCATCGCCTCGGGCGGCGTCGAAGAGGACCTGCCCGCCATGCTGCCCGGCGACGAATATCTTGCCCTTTACGCCCTTGACCCCGGCCTCATGGAGGCATCCTATGCCCCATACGATCCCTCCGCCCCCGGCGCCGATAAGCTTGCCTCCCGCTTCCCCGACACACGGGGCGCGTATTATCTTAAAGCCGCAAACGGCGGGCTGGCCGGGCTGATGGAGAGCTATTATTCCTCTCTCGGCGAGGAAAACCGTTACGGCAGCCCAATGGCGGCCTATATCATCCGCTGTTACCGCAAGCTGGGGGTATCGGGCTCTTCGATGCAGATGGGCTATATCCTCCGCAAGGGCGGCCGGATGCTTGTCATGGTGCTTATGAGCGTCTGTGCCGCCGTGGCCACGGGCTATCTCAGCTCCTATGTCGGCGCATCCCTTTCCCGCGAGCTGCGCCGTGACATATACGGGCGGGTCCTGTCGTTCTCGCCCTCCGAGTTCGACCGCTTCTCGACGGCCAGCCTCATCACCCGTACCACCGGTGACGTCATGCATATGCAGATGCTGGTCGTGATGTCAATGCGCATGATCGCTTATGCGCCGATAATGGCTGTAGGCGGCATAATCCGCATCATGCGGACAAATGCCTCCATGTGGTGGATCATCGCCCTGGCCTCGACCCTGATCATCGCCGTCATGGCGGTCCTTTTCGGCTTCACCATGCCACGGTTCAAACTCCAGCGCAGGCTTGTCGACAGGATCAACCTTGTCAGCCGCGAGGTCCTGACCGGACGGCCTGTCATCCGCGCCTTCGGCTCGGAGTCCCGCGAGACGGCCCGCTTCGAGCAGGCAAATAAAGAGCTTATGCAGACCGGCCTGTTTGTCAACCGGACGATGGCGGCCCTTATGCCGGCCATGAACCTTGTCATGAACATGACCACACTCGTCATCGTATGGGTCGGTGCGGGCTACATCGGCCGCGGCGTCATCCGCGTCGGAGACATGATGGCCTTCATCACCTATGCGACCCAGGTCATAATGGCCTTCCTGACATTGGGCATGATCTCCCTCTCCCTGCCCCGCGCCATTGTCAGCGCCGGGCGCATAGCCGAGGTCCTCGGCACAAACAGCTCCATATCCGACCCGCCGGTCCCGGGGCATCCCGATCCCGGCAAAGACGGGGTCATTGAGTTCGACCACGTCGGCTTCCGTTATCCGGGCGCCTCCGAAGAGGTCCTTCACGACATAACCTTCACCGCCCGCCCCGGGCAGACAACGGCCATAATCGGCGCGACGGGGTGCGGCAAATCGACCCTGGTCGGCCTTATCCCCCGCCTGTTCGATGTGACCTCGGGGCGTGTGCTCTTCGGCGGCGTCGATGTCCGCGAGCTGAGCCTGAACGATCTGCGCGGCAGAATAGGCTTCGTCCCTCAGCGCTCGATACTCTTTTCCGGCACGATAGGCGGAAACATCGCCTTTTCGGATCAGGGCATGGACACCGACCGGATAAATGACGCCGCCCGGGCGGCCCAGGCCGAGGAATTCATCTCGCACAGGGCCGGGGGGCTTGATTCTCCGATAGCCCAGGGCGGCTCGAACATCTCGGGCGGCCAGAAGCAGCGCCTCTCCATTGCCCGCGCCATTGCGAAGGCAGCCCCGGTCTATATATTGGACGACAGCTTCTCTGCCCTCGACTATAAGACCGACCGGGCGCTGCGCCGCGCCCTTTCCGACCGGACAAAGGACAGCACCGTCATTATCGTCGCCCAACGCATAAGCACGGTCATGAATGCCGACAGCATTATCGTCCTCGATGAAGGCCGCATCGCCGGCATAGGCACACACAGCCGGCTTATGGCCGAATGTCCCGAATACCGCGAGATCGCCCTTTCACAGCTTTCAAAGGAGGAACTTACGGATGGCTGATAACAACACCTCTCAAAACCGCCCCCGCGGACCGGGCGGGCCGATGGGACGCCGCGGGCCGGGCGGCGGACGCGGACGCATTGTCGAAAAGCCCAAGGATTTCAAAAAGGCGGCCGGGCGGCTTATCGGCTATATAACGGCCTATCGCCTGCCCCTGGCCGTCGTCGCCCTGTTTGCCGTATGCAGCACGGTATTCTCGGTCACGGCGCCCAAGATACTGGGCAACGCCACCACCGAGATTTATAACGGCGTCATCGGCGGCATGGGCATCGACTTCGGCGCGCTGCTGTCGATACTCAAGCTGCTGGGCGCACTCTATCTCATAAGCGCCCTCTGCTCGTTCATCCAGGGTTATATAATGAACGGCCTTACCCAGCGCATCGGAGCGCGCCTGCGCTCCGATATCAATGCCAAGCTGCACCGCCTGCCTATGAAATACTTCGACACCCGCACCAACGGCGAGATCCTGAGCTATATCACCAACGATGTCGATACCGTGACCCAGGGGGTATCCCAGAGCGTCACCCAGATCATAACCTCGATCACGACGGTCATCGGCGTGCTTTATATGATGATCTCGATCAATATCTATATGACGGCCGCCGTGCTGCTGATCCTGCCCCTTTCGGGCATTATCGTCTCACAGATCATGCGCCGGACGCAGCCCCTCTTCAAGCGGCGTCAGGCCTCTCTGGCCGAGGTCAACGGCATGATCGAGGAAAGCTACGGCGGCCACACCGTCATAAAGGTCTTTAACCATGAGGCCGCTTCGGCCGAAGAGTTCGCCCGCCTCAACGACGAGCTCTATCGCATATCGCGGCGCAGCGAGTTCCTCGGCGGCTTCATCCAGCCGGTAATGGATCTGATGAGCAATATTTCCTATGTCCTTGTGGCCGTTCTTGGCGGCTATGCCGCTTCGGCCGGAAGGATCACGGTCGGCAATATCCAGTCCTTCATCCAATATTCCCGCCGCCTGAGCCAGCCGATCAATCAGGTTGCCCGCATAAGCAACACCCTCCAGTCGACCATGGCGGCGGCCGAAAGGGTATTCGCCATGCTGGACGAAGAGGAAGAGCCCCGGGGCGAGGGACGCCCGGTCGACGCCGATAAGGCAAGGGGGGACGTCGAGCTGCGCCATGTGGCCTTCGGCTATGACCCGCAGCAGCCGGTCATCCATGACCTCTGCGCCCATGCCGCACCGGGCAGAAAGATCGCCATCGTCGGCCCCACCGGCGCAGGAAAGACCACGATCGTCAAGCTGCTCATGCGCTTTTATGATGTACAGGGAGGCGGCATATATGTCGACGGCGAGGATATCCGCACCCTCGACCGCAGCGGCCTTCGAAGCCTTTTCGGCATGGTGCTTCAGGACACATGGCTCTTCAGCGGCACGATACGCGAAAATATCCGCTACGGCCGCCCCGACGCCGCCGACGAGGAGGTCTATGCCGCGGCAAAGGCGGCGAGGGCCGACCACTTCATACGCTCGCTGACCGACGGCTATGACACCGTCCTTTCGGAGGAGGGCAGCAATATTTCCCAGGGCCAGAAGCAGCTGCTGACCATCGCCCGCGCCATCCTCAAGGACCCCAGGATACTCATACTCGATGAGGCGACCTCCAGC
Organism: uncultured Eubacteriales bacterium; assembly: GCA_934636325.1. GTDB lineage: Bacteria > Bacillota > Clostridia > Oscillospirales > Butyricicoccaceae > RGIG1902. The sequence continues at coordinate 601 of CAKUAK010000011.1, read as the reverse complement.
GTCGACACCCGCACCGAGATACTCATCCAGAAGGCCATGGACACCCTTATGGAGGGGCGCACCAGCTTTATCATCGCCCACCGCCTGTCGACCATCCGCGACGCCGACCTCATCCTTGTCATGCGGGACGGCGATATCGTCGAGCATGGCAGCCATCAGGAGCTGCTTGCCAGGGGCGGCTTCTATGCCGAGCTTTATAACTCGCAGTTCGAAAAAGAATAGCCGAAACAGCGCAAAACCACTTGACCTGAAGTATACTCCAGGTGTTATGCTGTAGACAGAACGCCAAGGCGTCGGAAGGAGAAAAATATGACTATTTCAGAGGTCGCGGATAAATACGGGATCACCCGGGATACCCTGCGGTACTACGAGCGCATCGGCCTTATTCCCCCCGTCCCCCGGGACGCGGGCGGCAAGCGCGATTACGACGAGGATTCCTGCGGGTGGATATCGATGATGAAATGCTTCCGCCGCGCCGGGGTGCAGATCGACGCGCTTATCGAATATGTCGCCCTTTACCGTCAGGGCGAGGGCACGGCCGACGCCCGCGGCGCCATACGCATGGCCCAGCGCGAAAAGCTGGGCTCCTACATCGAAGAGA
>CAKUAK010000010.1 GCA_934636325.1 uncultured Eubacteriales bacterium | reverse complement strand
AAAAAGTCTGTGCTGTCACAGACTTTTTCTATGCTTATTATTCGACCTGACCCTTTTTGCTTGTCAGGATATCGACAAGGAAAGCCGCCACGGCAGCTCCGCCGCATATTTTTCCCCATACGGCCGTCGTGCGGCAGGCCATGCCCTCGGCTCCGCAAACCCCGATAAAGTCGCCGAACACCATAAAGAGGGCTATTCCGCAGACCGCCCCGACGGCCAGAAGGCCGGTCGAGCTGCTTTTGTTTATCAGCGCCAGCACACCGATGACCAGCAGGATGAGGCCGATAATGACCGCGGCCTGTCCGGCGTAAAAGCACTTCATGTGGACCTCTTTGCCGTTCTGGAGCTCGAGCATCTTGCTGCATACCGGCGACCAGAGCTTTACCGCACCGATGATGCATGCCCCGGCGAGAGCCTGTGCCGCGGCAAATACCTTTGTCAGCTTGTCGTTCATATCTTTTATCTCCTTATAGTAAAATAATGATCACTCTTGATCGTTGGGCAGCAGAACCCCGTCCTCAAGGCGATAGCGCCGCCCGGCGCGGGAGGCCCAGCGGGTATTGTGGGTCACCATGACAACGGCCGTACCGGCCGCGGCCTGCTGCTCAAGCACAGAGACGATCTCCTCAGACCAGCGCTCGTCAAGGTCGTTGGTCGGCTCGTCGGCCAGGATAAGGGCCGGCGAATGTATAAGGCATCTTGCCGCCATGGCCCTTCTTCGCTGACCGCCCGAAAGCTGATGCGGGAAGAAATCTGCCCTGTCGGTAAGGCCGAAGCGCTCGAGCAGCGCATCGACGGCGGCCATGTCCTTTTTTCCGCCGATCTCCTGAACAAAGGCCAGATTCTCTCTGAGGGTCAGGGCCTGTATCATTGTCGGATCCTGGAAGAGGAAGCCGATCTTCTTTGCCCTTATCTGCGAGCATTTGCCGTCATCCAGCTTCGAGAGATCCTGATCCAAAAAGACATATCTCCCTCCATCGCTCTGAAGCAGCGTGCCCATAACATAAAGAAGTGTGCTCTTGCCGACGCCCGACGGACCTTCGATTGCGATAAAATCACCCGATGACACATCAAGGTTGATATCCTTCAGCGGAGTTAACGTCTCCCCCATGAGATAATCCTTTCGGATATGTTCAAGCCTGCAAATCTCCATATCAGTATACCTCTCCCTGTGTGATGGCCGTCTGAGGATCGAGCGACGCACAGCCTGACGCCGGAATGACGGCGGCAATAAAGCCGAGAACGACGGCCAGCAGCACACCGCAGAGACCGCACAGCGCCGCAAGGCCGGTAGTCCAGACCGAGGGCGACAGCATGAATGCGTCACGCAGCCGCTCTATCAGCGGGTTCATGCAGAAAAGGGCCAGCCCGCTTCCGACGATCCCCCCGATGAGGGCCATTGTGCATGTTTCCCCGATGATAAGGCCGAATACCTGCCCCTTGTTAAGCCCTATGGCACGCAGCAGGCCGATCTCTTTTTTGCGTTCTCTTGCAAGGGCGTTGAAACGTCCGGCAAGGGCAAGCACGGCGATGAGCATCGAGGCCAGCCAAAGGGCGAACATGACCTTCATGGTGACGCTGAGCTGGTTCTGCAGGCTGGAAAGGGTATCGCCGGTGACGATGCAGGAGGCGCCGATATCGGCCTTCCTGACAGCCTTGGCAAAGGCCTGCGGGTCGACCCCTTCTTTAAGCTTTATCATTACGACCGAAATGCTGTCATAGGGATCTTTGCCTTCCCATTCGGCGGCGAGGGTCTCTGATTCAAGGCAGCAGTCCCGGGCGACATCAATATCTATGAAAATAGTGCTGTCCATACCCGTTCCGGTGGGCAGCAGCTCGGCTATAACATCAAAGGTCCGTCCGAGAAGCAGGTATTTGAACCCGGCAAGGTCGTTTCCGACATTGGCGCCGACGACCATCTCCTTCTCGCCCATGCGATGCCCCTGAAGCTCGCCCATATAGGGCTGAACGACAAAGTCGGTGGCGGCCTCGATCCCGATCACCCTTACCGGCTTGCCGGGGTCACAGCAGGCCAGCTCAAGGCTTCTGGCATAAAACTGCGGCGAGATCTCGGCGACCCCGTCAAGCTGCGCCGCCTTTTCGACAACATCGGCCGACATGTATATATTTTCCGGCTGGGCTGTAAAAAGAAGATCCTCCCCGCCGACATCACTGTATTTAGGTACAAGCACCGCGTCCGCACCCAGCCTCTGGCGGCTCAGCTCGAGACCACGGCTCACGGTTTGGAACACGCCCATGACCATAACAAATACCATTACGGTCAGCAGGGTTATCGTTATGGTCATTGTTGACCTTGCCCTGCGGCGCGAAATGTTTTTCCAGATAAGCGCAAGCACCGCATATTCTCCTCTCTCTTATAAAAATATATTCCGGCCAACATGGCCCGATGAACACCATATCATACCAGCCACATGCTGTCAAATCACATATTTCTATATATTGCGCGCCCATTATAGCCAAAGGGAATAACCTGCCAAAAAAATATTTGAAAAACTTTCGCCGGCCGTGCAGCATTTGGCCCTTCCCGGTTGTATACAGGGTGAAGCGGACAGAGAGCCGCGAAAAAACAAACCACTGTAAAACAGAAAGGAAGAATCATTATGAAAACCATTGCCATCGCACTCTGTGCAGCCCTCATGCTGGGGACCGCCGCCAGCGGCCAGCCCGCGGAGCAGCCCAAGACCGACGACACGATCATCACCGACAACACCCAGATCCCCAACCCCTGGCAGGATTACGACAGTCTGAGCGATGCCTGCGACGCCGCCGGATATGACTTCACCATCCCCGAGATCATTGACGGCCACGACGGCATACACTTCTCTGTCCTGGGCGACGGCGAGATCATCGAGGCCGTCTTTGGTGAGGATGACGGCGAGATCACCATCCGCAAGGCCCCCGGCGCGGAGGATATCAGCGGCGACTATAACACATACGAAAGCACCGAAAAGGTCACTGTCGGCGGCATCGAGGTGACGCTCAAGGGCGAGGCCGGCTATACCCTCGCCATATGGAGCAGCAAAGGTTATTCCTATTCCCTGTCGCTATCCTCCCCCCTCGATATATCGGGCTGGCAGGCCGTTATTGAAAGCATAATATAAATAGAAAAAATCATCCCCGCTCGGCATAGCCGAGCGGAGATGCAATCCCTCAGTCATCTTTCAGATGACAGATTCTCGCTGCGGCTCGGTCACGCCGCGGGTCTGACATGCCACCGGCATGTCATTCAACACCGCGTCGCCGCTTCGCTGCCCTTTACACAAGGGAGCCTTTGGTTGCTTCTTTTTACCTGAACTCTACCCGGATGAATGTACATTACCGGACACGTTTCTGCGTCGCATCGCAGGTGCTATTCAATATGTTTTTGCTGTGACATGTGCGCAGCAAAAACTCGTTGACCCGCGAGCCGCATCGCAATGCGGCCGCGAAACCCGGCCCGCAGGCCGGAGACAAATTGTCGAAGGGGATCCAGCGAAGCGATCCCCTGACAGCATTATCCCCGCGGGCAAATGACCGCGGGGATGATCTTTATCAGGTGGGAGTATGTTATTTTATTTTGCCGCCCAGCGATAGATGAAGGTGACGATCTGTCCGCGGGTGCAGGGGCTGGCGGGTGCGAAGGAGGTCTCGGACACGCCGTTGGTGACGCCCTTTTCGACCGCCCAGTTGACAGCGCCCTCATAATACTCGCCCGGTGTGACGTCGGCGAAGGCCGATGCGGCAGCGCCCTGGCGCTTGCCGGCGGCACGCCAGATGAAGCTGACGGCCTGAGCGCGCGTGCAGGTCGCGTCGGGGCTGAAGGTGGTGTCGGATGTGCCTGTCGTGATGCCCTGCTCGACGGCCCACAGCACGGCGTTATAATAATAAGCCTCGCCGGAAACATCAGAGAAGGGATTCTCGCCCGAAACAGGAGCGGGAGAACCGGCGGCCCTCCAGAGGAAGGTGACGATCTGCGCCCTTGTGCAGGCTTCGTTGGGTCCGAATGTCGTATCGGTCAGGCCGTTGGTGACGCCGTTCTTGACGGCCCACTCGACAGCGTCGAAGCAATAAGCGCCCGAGGCTGCGTCGGAGAAGGAGCCAGCCTTTTCGAAGCCGGCATTTACCGTGACCTTGGAGGAAGGCATCGTGAAGGTATATGTACCGTCGCCGTTATCGGTCAGCTTGAGCTGGTTGCCGTTGGCGTCGGTGACTGTCAGACCGCCGAGGACATAGCCGCTTTCGGGCTTGACGGTGATCGTGACCTTAGAACCGGCCGATGCGTTCTTTGTGCTTACCGTAACGCTGCCGCCCGATGTCGAGGGAGCTGTTACGCTGTTGTTGGAGCCCGAGATCGAAGAGCCGGAGCTGCCGCTGCCCGAACCGGAGCTATCTCCACCTGTGCCGGGGTTCTCGTTGCCGCCGTCCTCGACCTTGCCGAAGGTGACGACACCATCCTTAACGGCCCAGGAGGAAAGCTCGTTGCCCAGATAGTAATTTGCCTGGATGAGGCCGCTGCCCGGATTTGCCAGCTTGGCGTCGATCTCGCTGATATCGGCGTCAAGGGCGGCCTTGGCGATATTGGCATTGAGCTGACCGGCAAAGGCCTTTGTCTTCAGCTCGGCTGCCGTCTTGCCTGTGACATCCTTTTTGACGGCATTGGTCGTAACGACTCCGACCGCCTTGGCGGCTTCTGTCGTGGCACCCTGCCTGAGGGTGGCTTCGGTGTTGTAATAGACGTGATAGTCGATGTTGATGCCGCTCGAGCGTCCGCTGATGATGCCGACGTCGGTCGTCGACTTGAGGGATACGACATTGCCCGCGGCATAGCAGTTGACATGAACGCCGCCGGCCTGGCCGGCGAAGCCGCCGATGTGGACCTTATTGTTGTTGGTCGAATTGCCGGTCACATCGCCCAGAGCATAGCAGTTGAGGGTGGTGACGCGGTTGTCCATGCCATAGAAGCCGCCGGCATAGACGTGGTTGGAATCTGTTACGGCATTGACGTCGACATCGGTCCAGCTGTTGGTGACCGCGCCGCGCAGGAGATATGCCGACAGGCCGCCGGCACGGGCAAAGCTCTCTGTCGTCTCGGCATTGATCGTGCCTGTTACAGAGCAGTTGTCGATATAGATACCGTTCTGGCCATTGCCGACAAGACCGCCGGTGAAGGTCTCATAACGTGTCTTGACATTGATTCTGATGTCCTTAAGGTGGATATTGCTGAGCCTTACGACCTGCTCGCTGCCGGAGGGCTTGGCATTGCCGATGTTGGCGTAAGCGCCATCGGTGAAGCCGAAGAGACCGGAAGCGGCCTGATCCCTGGGCTGCTCGGCCGTACCGATGGTCAGACCCGAGATGGTGAAGTTTCCGCCGTCATAATTGCCGCGGAAGGGATATGCGGCAACGGTGGTCTTCTTGCCGTTGACTTCGGCGTTGAGCACCCAGCCGATGGGCAGCCACTCGCCGTTAAGGGTGATGTCGGCCGTCTGCTTGAAGTGTACGCCGCTCCAGCTGACATCCGAGTTGATCGAATATGCCAGATAGCGCAGCTGTTCTTCGTTGGCTATCTGATAGGGATCGGCCTGTGTGCCGCTGCCGCCGGCGAATCTTGCCGTATCGGCCTTCTCATAGTGGGAGAAGTCGCCGTAGGTGGCCTTGGTCTTTGCCTTTTCAAGGGCTGCTTCATAAGCCGCCGTGCCCTCTTTCTCGCCGGAGACGACGGTCGTCTTTACGATCTCGTTGTTCTCGACGACTATCTCTATGACCGACTTCTTATCGTTATCGCGGCCGTACCATTTGCCGTCCTGGAGCTTCTGCTCGGGCTTTACGACCGTCTCGCAGTCGGGCTTTACATAGTTTACAGTGCCGTGATCCGCGCCGAAGGTGATCTGCTCGTTCTCATATGTCCAGTTCTTCAGCGCAGTTTCCTTAAGGCCGAAGACTGTGATATCGATGGGGAATGTCTCAAAGTTCTTGTTGATGGCATCTGCGACGGCGGCATACGCGATGATATTCTTATCGCTGTCGCCATCCGCGTTGCACCCGACCATCTTATCGACAAGACCGCCTGTATAGGCGTCGCCCTCGTCGTTGACGCCCGAGGCGACCTTTGTGCCGATCGACTCGACGGGGTTGACGTACAGGGGGTTATTTGTATCCTTGCCGACGATCATGGTGTTGTTCAGATCATACCAGCAGGTATATGTCTTGCCTATGCCGGTGACCCAGCCGGAGACCATGCCGGCGTATGTCGAATGTTCCTTTGTCGTGGTGCCGCCTGTGGCATAGCAGTTGACCTCTGCGCCGGCGTTGCAGGCGATAAGGTTGGAAACGACGGCCATGCCCTCGTCGCCGTTTTCGCGGCTGCCGCTGCCGTAGACATTGCTGTCAGACCAGCAGTTGGCGACAAGGCCGCGGTTGTTAAGGCCGACCAGACCTCCGACCTCGGCAAGGGCTTCGCTTGTGACGATGCCGCTGAGTTCGACATCGGTGCTGCTGTTGATGATGGCGCCCTTGAACTGCTGGCCGACCAGACCTCCGACAAACTGGTTGCCCTGCTCGCCGGTGGCCGAGATAACACCCTTGACCGAGCAGCCGTCGATGACAGCGCCCGTATAATCGCTTTTGCCTGTCGCGCCCTGCATGCCGCCCGCGATGCCGCCGATCGTGATCGAGGCGCCGTAGGAAACATGGAAGCTGACGCCGGTCAGGTGGACATCCTTGACATAGGCCTTGGGCCCGAGGACGCCGAAGAGACCGATGTAGACATTTTCGCTGTCAAGGGCAAAGGCCCCGTCGGCTGTGCCGAGGGTCATGCCCGAAATGGTGTGGCCCTGGCCGTCGAATGTGCCGTTGAAAAGATAATCGCTGCGGCCGATGGGCTTCCATTCCTCGGAGGAAAGGACGATGTCATCGCCCAGAGCGACATACTGATTTGTATAGTCGATCTTGTTGTTGAGCGAGCCCGCGAAATCGCGCAGCTGCTGCTCTGTCTTGATGATATAGGGTTCTTCTTCCGTGCCGTCGCCCGATTCGAAGATGGAATCGTCGATCTTGCCGGAGGTCCAGAGCGTGTCGGCCAGAACGACCTTGTTGCCCGATACCTCCCAGTCATAGAAGTTGTTGCCGACACGACCTGTCATTGCGCCGAAATCGCCGCAGCCCGAGACATTGGCCTCTGTTACATTGGCTGTCATGGTCTCGAGGGCCGAGGAAGACAGATTGTCATGGAGCAGCCCGGCGAGATCATCGCTTGCCAGCTCGTCGGCTGTCTTGCCGATGACCGTTTCTGCATTGTAGCTTCCGGTAAATGTGCCGAAAGCGGACTTCTCGCCGTCGGCCAGATAATAGCAGCTGTCGGCATATGTTGCCGCGGCAAGGTTGCCGGCAAAAAGTCCGGCGGGTGTCGGAAGTGCGACCCCTTCGCTCGCGGTAAGCTTGATGGAACCGGCGGCATAGCAGTTATAGATTATACCGTTGACCTGGCCGAACATGACGCCGACATTATCAAAATCTTCGTTGTCGGTGGCGACCGTCACATTGCCCAGAACATAGTCGTTCATAAAGAGCGCCCTTATGCTGGCCCATGCGACCAGACCGCCGACCGTGGTTCTGCCCGTGCCGCTGTTTACGTCGATATCAACATCTGTGCCGCAGTTGGTCACGGCGGCACGCTGATCTGTGAAAGCGGCAAGACCGCCCACAACAGTGATCTTATCCGCATTGTTTACCGTAATGTTGCCCGAAACATAGCAGTTGTCGATCACAGACGATATCGTGCCGGATGTATTATTCTTTATGAAGCCGACAAGACCGGCGGCATATACATTCTGTGCGGCCTCCGGCATGTCGATGCTGATATCTTCAAGGCGGAGATTCTTGATGACAACGCCGTTGAGTGTATATCCGAACAGACCAACGTAACCCAGCGAGCTTTCGGTGACAGTCATGCCGGAGATCGCGTGGCCGTTGCCGTCAAATGTGCCGCCGAAGGCTTCATCTTTGCTTGAGCCGATAGGCGTCCATTCTTTGGTCAGCTCGATGTCATTGGCCAGCTTGATATATTCACCGGCATATGTATTGCCGGCTTTGACCTGAGCCTGAAGGGCCCTAAGACCGTTTTCGCTGGTGATGACATAGGGGTCGCTCTGCGTGCCTGTGCCGTCGATGACGGCCGAGGCCTTGGCGAGAGCGTCCTCTGTGGCGTCGATGATGGCCTTAGAGCTCTGCGTGGCCTTGGAAACGGTATCAACGCCCTCTGTACCGTTATTTTCCTTGATGGTGTCAAGAATAGTTACAGCGTTGGACCAGAACGATGGTGTCTGGGTGCTGCCGTCGGACGAGATGTCGGTTATCTTCATCTGACCTTCGCTGTCCTCGGCAAGGGTCAGCGTGACCGTGACCTTGCCGTTATCGTGACCATACCCTGTGCCGGTATATATTCCGGCGGCATAGTCATCGTTGTTGACCGTCTTGGCCGCCAGCGCCGTTCCCGGCAGCATGGTCAGCACCATTATAACAGCCAAAAATGCAGAGAGAACTCTGCTTTTGCCTTTCTGTTTCATACAACCTCCTGTAAAATATCGGGATACGCCCCACCGCGGGGCAATATTGGGATATTTCCGCCGACGACCGGCGCGGACACCACTCCTTCCTCACTCTTCGTATATGATTTTTTGATCATACATGTAAGAAAAATGCTGGGTTTTTCTTGGGTTAGTTATGGCTAACTATGTAGCAGAGCTATCCTGTTCTCATACACCATATCCCCGGGTATCCCTGTCAAACCTATCGCATCGGGTGTAAAACCAAAGTAAAGGCCCGACTGCGCTTTTAAGTTAGCATATGCTAACCCTCGGCAAAAAAGATATCGGGGCCTTCCGTGCCGTCACTTTGACACTTCTGCCCCAATTCCTACCTTTTATGTTATATTCAGGATAACCCAGAAAAATTACTTTGTCAATATCTATTTTTGGTTATATTTGCCGCCCCATAAAAACTTCGTTTTGATGGGGACCCCATTGATTTGATAGCCTCCGGTCGGCAAAGCCTTCCTTCGTGCCCCACAAAATTTCCAATTTTGCGGGGACCCCGTAAATTAAATAGATTTTCCCGGCGCATGTCCGTGAAAATCATTGCGCCGGACTTCCGGCGCGGCGCAGAAGCGTTCCCCATAAAAACTTCGTTTTGATGGGGACCCCATTGATTTGATAGCCTGCGGTCGGCAAAGCCTTCCTTCGTGCCCCACAAAATTTCCAATTTTGCGGGGA
>CAKUAK010000009.1 GCA_934636325.1 uncultured Eubacteriales bacterium | reverse complement strand
GCAAAACGGCGAAACCGGCCCGCAGGCCGGAGCCAAACTTACTTCAACGGCGCTTCTGCGCCGCGCCGGCAGTCCGGCGTAATGATTTGTCCGGACATGCGCCGGACAAATCTATTTGATTAAATAGGGCTCCCACAGGTATGCCTGTGGGAAGAGAAAAACCCAGCGCAGCGGTTTTTCGACAGCTATTATTCTATCGTCTTTCGTTGGCTGTGGGAGAAAGCGTAGTCGGAGATCTCGTGGCCGATGCCGGGCAGCTCGGGCACGGTGAAATATCCGTCCACAGGCTGTGGATCATATTTCGCAAGGGAGAGCATTTTGGGCATGACGGTGTTGACGTTATATTCGTGGATGACAAAGTTGGGTATGGCGCACTCGATATGCAGCGACGCCGAGGTCAAAAGCGGGCTTCCGCAGACATGTATCTGCACCCCGGCCTCGCCGTCGCCGTAAATGCCCTCGTCGGTATAGACCCGGCACATCGGGGGACGCCAGCCGTCCTCCACCGGATCGCAGAGCAAAAGGTCGATCTTTGTTATTTTCATCTGTGTCCCTCCCGGATGATCGTTTGATGCCTAAAGTATATCGGGGACACGCGGAAAAAACAATTTACTATGTGATTTATTAGTAAGCAATAATTTTGAAAGCCGCCCCTATGCCCGCAGGGTGGCACGCAGGCGATCGGGGAAGATCAGCAGGTCGAGGGCGTCGAGTATCGAGGTGACGGCAATGTCACAGTGGGTCAGCAGGGCGGCGCAGCAGCCCTCGGTCCCCATGACGGCCACCGACAGCATCGACTCGTCGGCCATGAGCATGTCGTTATAGCCGTTGCCGACGCATATGACGCCGCCGCCAAGCTCACGCGCCACCTTTGCCTTGATCTCGGCCACATGCTCTGTGGGGTAGGTCAGGACCTTTATCGGCAGGCCCTCGCAGTTTTTGGCCGCCGTGCCGTGGGTGTCGGCCGTCACGAGTATGACCTCAAGGCTTTCGGCCAGCCTTGTTATCCTCTCGCCGACGCCGGGCAGCAGCGTGCCGTCGAGGGCTATCGTTCCGTTGTAATCGAGCAGCAGCTTTTCGATGACATAGTCGCCGCGGCCGGGTATATTGACCTTTATCATTTCTGTTCCTCCGTTTTTTATGCCGTTATGCCCGAGAGGTAATCCCGGGTCTGGGGCAGCGTGGGGGCCTCGAAGAGCTGCTTTGTCGGGGCGAACTCGTGGACGTCGCCGCCGCCCAAAAAGAGGCAGTCATCCGAGATCCTGCGGGCCTGAAAGAGATTGTGGGTGACGATGACGATGGTGTATTTCTCTTTGAGCCGGGTCAGAAGCTCTTCGATGACCTGGGTGCTCTTGACGTCGAGGGCCGAGCATGGCTCGTCGAGCAGCAGCACCTCCGGCCCGGCGGTCAGGGCGCGGGCGATGCACAGGCGCTGCTGCTGTCCGCCCGAAAGGCGGAGGGCCGAGCGCCCGAGGTCGTCCTTTACCTCTTCGTAAAGACCGGTGATCTCGAGGTTTTCGCGGACGATCCGCGCAAGCTCTTTTTTGTCCCGGACGCCGTAATATCGCGGCGCATAGGTCATGTTTTTGTATATCGACTGGGGGAAGGGCGACGGGGTCTGAAAGACCATGCCGACCCTGCGGCGCAGGGCGTCGGCGGGGATAGAGGCTATGTCTGTGCCGTCGAGCTCGATGCGGCCCTCGATCTTCGCGCCGCCCTCAAGCTCTATCGTGCGGTTAAGTGAGCGCAGAAGGGTCGTCTTGCCGCAGCCCGAGGGGCCGATTATCGCCGTTATGCGGTTTTCGGCAAAGGAGACGTCGAGGCCGTGCAGCACCCGGCGCTCGTCATACGAAGCGGCAAAGCCGCGGATATCTATCTTGCTCATCTGTTCTTCCTCCTTGTGAAGAATATCGCCGCCGTGTTGGTGACGAGGACGACGGCCATAAGGACAAAGGCCGTGCCATAGGCGTTCTGGGACGATGTCCCCTGGGTCAGCAGCATGTAAAGGTGATAGGGCAGCGCCATGGCCGGCTTCATAAGGCTCTTGGGCACCCGGGACATTATGACCGCGCCGGTGAAGATCAGCGGTGCGGCCGCGCCCATGGCATAGCAGCCGCCGAGTATGACGGCCGATACCAGCTGGGGCAGGCATTGGGGCAGAACGACCTTGCGTATCGTGTACGACCGCGAGACCCCGAGGGCGTATGAAGAAAGGGCCAGCCGCCGGTCGGTCTCACGCAGGGCCTTTTCGGCCCTGACCTGGATGAAGGGCAGGATCATTATACCCTGGGTCACGCCGCCGGCAAGGATGCATTTGCCCCAGCCGAGAGCCAGCACAAGAAGGGAATATCCGAAGAGCCCGAGGACGATCGACGGCACGCCGGCCATGCAGCGCATGGCAAGGCCGATGGCGTCGGAGAGCTTTTTTGACCGGCAGTAAAAGACCTGATATATGGCGGCGCCGATGCCCAGCAGGGATGCGAATGCGCAGGCGATGAGGGTGTAATAAAGGCTGCCGACGATGGCCGGGGCGATGCCGCCCTCGGTCCCGATGACCATGCCCCGGGGAATGTCGGTCAAAAACTGCCACGAGATGGCCCCCGCCCCGCGGACGAGGATATAGAGGAAGAGGAAGAGTATGACCCCGGCGGTCAGGCCGAAGGAGAGCCATGCCCAGAGGCGCACAAGGCGGATGCGGGTCTTCATATAAGTCCCCCCTTCGAAAGTCTCCGGCGTATCAGCTCGAAGATAAGATTGATGGCCAGCAGCAGGACGAGAAGCACCAGTCCGGCCGTATAGAGGGCGCTGAAGTGGGTGCTTCCGACCTCTGCCATGCCCATTTCCAGCGCGATGAGGGATGATATCGTCTCGCCCTTGCCGAGGAGAGAGGGCGCGCCGATGGCGTTGCCCAGCACCATCATGACCGCCATTGTCTCTCCCATGGCCCGGCCGCAGGCCAGCGCCATGCTTATCATTATCCCCCTTGCCGAGCAGGGCAGCACCAGCTGTGAGGCCATGTACCACCGGGGCAGCCCCAGCGCCGTCGAGCTGGGGGCGACGCGGTCGCGGATGTGGACCATTGTCTCGCAGCAGGAGGATATCATATAGGGCAGTATCATGACCGATAGGACGATGCCCCCGGCCAGCACCGATTCGCCAGCCGCCCGGCCGCATTTTTCGATGAAGCCGACGACGACGTAAAGCCCGATGAAGCCGTATACCACCGAGGGTATGCTGGCCAGCAGGTCGATATATGGCATGATGGCCCTGCGCCGGCGGTCGGTAGCGCGGCAGGCCAGAAAGAGAGCGCAGCCGACGCCGATGACAAGGGCTATCGCCACGGCCAGCGCCGAGACATAAAGGGTCGAGATTATCATGTTGAGCATCCCGTATTCGGGATAGTCCTTATAGATTATGGGCCGCCATGTGCGCGATAAAAGAAGCCCCCTGAGGCCGACATCCCGGATGGCCGGGATGCTCTCATAGACGATGAAGAATATCATGAAGCCTAAAAGCAGCAGGGACAAAAAACACATAAGGCGCACCAGCAGACCGAAAACGCGGTCGGCATATCTGCGCATCGCAGTTTACCTCCTTGTGCAGGGATAATATTTTCAATAGCTATCATACCCCCGCGCGGGGCAAATCGCAAGAATTAAAAAGCCGCCCCGCGGGGCGGCTGTCTTGCTATTTCGTTTTTTCCCTTCCGTAAAGGCCGTAAGCCGTTAAATACCCGGCCAGGGCATAGATCAGATAGGGTATGAATCTTTTAAAGGTGCCGCTGCTCAGCGGAAGAAGGATGTGCAGCGGGTCGAGGAGGTCGAGGGCCAGCCCTGAGCGGAAGAAGCAGAAGACAAGCTGGTCGGCCACCCACACGATGATATAGAGGGTCAGCGCCCCGCCGACAAAAAGGGGCGGCAGACACCGGCGGAAGTATCCCTTTCCGGCGGCACAGATATATGCCGCCGCGCCGACGATCCAGAATGTGACCGGTGGGATGACGAATAGCGGCCATGCCGTTTCATAGTCGGCCCAGAGGCGGGCTTCTGCGGTATAGTCGAACAGCGGCGACCAGAACAGGACCAGGACCAGCAGAACGGCGGATATACCGGCAAACGCCGGGAAACTGAACTTTTTCTTCATGACAGACCCTCCTTATCAGACTATGTGGTGGGAAAGCGCCCGGTATTTGACCCCGTTGAGGGTCGGCATATACTGCACCGCCGTGGCGTCGATCCCGGACGGCAGATCGCAAAATACCCAGCCGAGGGAAGAGGTCGGGAAATTGGTCAGCTTGAGCGCGTCGACTGTGATGTGCCGGTCGACGGCCTCGACCTTGCCGACCATGCTGTGGCTGTAATAATAGATCTCCATCGAGGTGAACTCGTATCCTTCGGCCGGTTCGAGCTCATACGAGAAGGAACCGACGCGCCGCTGCGTCAGTTTCCTGCCGCCCAGCATGGCCGGACGGGTCTGGTATTTCAGGCGGCTGAAGAGATATCCCCAGACCTCCTCTGTCCCATCCTCCTGGGTCAGCCAGCGGGAGCTTATCTTGTATATGCGGCCATAGCCGTCGTCATAGTCTTCGCTTTCGCTGACATACGGCCGGGCTGTTTTTCCGGAATAGGCGGTGGGATACCCGGTATAGCGGACTATGCGGCCGTCGGGGGCTGTGTATTCTTCCGGCTCCGGTGCGGCGGCCTTGGGGTCCGAAGCGGCCCGGGCCTCCTGGGCAGCCTCTTCGAATACGGCCTCAAGAGAAACCTTTTCGGGTGCGGCGTTATCCGCGGCCGCTGCGCCGAAGGGCAGGCATAGGACAGCGATCAGCACCAGAAACAGCGATATTACCCGCTTCATGACAACTCTCCTTTCATCCGACGGTGTGTTATCTTGTTAAATGGATAATAATTGAGGGGGTCATATTTGTCAATATACACAGACTAAAGCGCCGGGAAAATCGGCGCTTTGTATATATTTTCAAAGCGGTATTTTGGCAATATTGCTGTATTTATAACGAATCGTTATAAAAGAAAAAGCAAATATTTATGTTATCAATGCAAAAAAGACACGCTTCATGGTGAAGCGTGTCTTTGGTGGGAGAAGATGGATTCGAACCATCGAAGTCACTGACAACAGATTTACAGTCTGCCCCCTTTGGCCACTCGGGAATTCTCCCATATCAACTTTTAAGACAAAGACTGGAGCTGGTGGACGGATTCGAACCCCCGACCTGCTGATTACAAATCAGCTGCTCTACCTGCTGAGCTACACCAGCACGACCGCATTGCCTTTGACGCTTGATTATTGTATCAGACATTCCGGCCTTTGTCAATGCCTTTTGCAAAAATATTATTGGCCCTTCGGACCTCTCTTATTCAGCAGACGGCTGAGGCGCTCATCGGCCGCCGCGCGGCGGCGGGCGGTCTCTTCACGGTCGATCGAAAAGCCGCCGTCGCCCCATATCAGTACATCCCTCTCGGCCGCGCCGCAGGGCAGCGAGGCGGCGGGAAGCTCACGCATATCTCCGCCGTCGGATATCAGTATCGCCGTCAGGCCCTCGACCCTGTCGAGCACATAGTATTCCCTGTCCATTCCGCATCCTCCTTTTGGCGCTACGGCTTGCAGTAGCCGCAGGGCTTATATTGTTCGGCCGCCTTCTGCCGCCCGTATACCAGCGCCATGTTCTGCCTCGCGGGCAGGTTATCGCAGCTCAGGCGGTGGAAAACGCCGCTCTTTTTATTGACGATATAGAGCTCGAAGCGGCGCTTCTCCCCGGCCTGGGTGAAGCCCGAGCCGCTCGATGTGAAAACGACCGTGCCCAGCTCGTCGGTGCGGTATATTTGGCAGGCGGCCAGCCGCGAAAGGGTCTTTGACGACGGATGGCCGTAGCTGTTGTCCTTGCCCACCGATATGACGGCGATCCCGGGCGAGGCGGCGTCAAAAAAGGCCTGGCTCGTCGAGGTGTCGCTGCCGTGGTGGCCGACCTTTAATATATCGCATTTGAGATCGGCATTTTCGGCCAGCAGCTTTTCCTCCTCGGGGGTCTCCATATCGCCGGTGAAGAGTATGCTGTCCTCCATGAAGTCGACCCGCATGACGAGAGAAGAGTTATTGAGATCGTCGAAGCCCGAGCCGTCGCCGACAAAGGTACACTCGGCACGCCCCAGCATGAAGCTGTCGCCGGTATTGGGGACATGGACATCGGAATCCTGCTCATCGAGGCTGTCGAGCAGCCTCCCGTAGATCGCCGAGGTATGGGTCTTTGGCGACAGATAGGCGCTTTTGACCTTTATCTTTTCCATGACCTCGGGCAGGCCGCCGATGTGGTCGGCATGGGGATGGCTGGCCACCAGCAGGTCGATGGTGTCTATATCATTGTCGCTCAGGTATGATATTATCCGCTCTCCGTCGCCGATATTTCCGCCGTCGACCAGCATGGTCATGCCGTCGCAGACGACAAGGGCGCAGTCGGCCTGCCCCACATCTATAAAGGCCACCCGGAAGGGGGCGTCGCTGTCGCCGCCGCCCGCGCCGAAGATATAGGCCAGCACGGCCAGAACTACGGCCGCCAGCGCCGCCGGAAGCCCGGCCTTTGTTTTCTTTTTATTCCTGCTCATATATTTCCACCTTTATGCCGAGTGAAGCCAGATCGCGCCAGAAACCGGGATAGGATTTATCCACAGCCTGTGGTTCCTTTATGACGGTCGGCCGGTCGGCGCCGCAGGCCAGCATGGCGGCCATCATGACGATGCGGTGATCGCCGAAGCACCAAAGCTCGACCCCTCCCCGGGGCTTCGAGGGGTATATCCATATCTCGCCGCCCCGGCGCTCGGCGCGGCATCCCATTTTATTTAAGATCTCGACTATTGCCCGGGCGCGGTCCGATTCCTTGGCTTCGAGCCGCCCGGCATTGGTCAGCCTTGTCGCCCCGCCGCAGAATACGGCGCAGGCCGCGGCGGCCGGCGCGAGGTCGGGGCATTGGGTACAGTCGAGGTCGAGGGGCGACAGCAGCGACGATCTGAAGCCCATGTCCGATATATCGGCCCCCATCCGCGAGAGCCTTTCGAGGACGACCCTGTCGCCCTGGCGGCTTTCGGGGTCGAGGCCGCGGCACTCTATGTCGCCCAGCGCAGCGCCGAGGCATGCCCAGACCGCACCCTGGGACCAGTCGCCCTCCAGCACGGTATCGCATCCGGTATATCCGCCGCCGACGGCGGCGCGGCCGTCCCCCATGACCGGAGAACTGCCGAAAAGCCCCATCATTTCGGCAGTAAGGCCGATATATGGGGCCGAGGGAGAGCTGCCGTATATTATCTCCGACCTTCCTTCGGCCGACCCGAGGGCCATCATCATGCCCGATACGAACTGCGAGGATACCACCCGGCCCAGGTGATATTCCCCCGGGGTCATCCGCCCCCGAACGCGAAGGCGGCCGCCCTTCATCTCATATGTGAAGCCCCGGCGGCGGCACAGCTCTTCATATGCGCCCATAGGGCGCTCCATGAGCCTGCCCTCGCCGCGGAAGAGGGCATTGCAGCCCAGCGCCAGCGCCAGCGGCACGGCAAAGCGGAGGGTCGAGCCCGACTGGCCGCAGTCGACCTCGATGCTTTCCGGGACTCCGTATGTCGGGATGACCTCAAAGCCGCCGCCACGGGGCGTTATCTCTGCCCCGATGGCGCGGCAGAGCCGCAGCGTGGCCCGGATATCGTCCGACAGGGCGATGTTGCCGATATGGCTGGTCCCCCGGGCCAGCGAAGCGCAGATCAGGGCGCGGTGGGCCAGGCTTTTCGATGACGGTATATCAATGACGCCCCGGGGCGTACCGGGGTATATGACCGCCCTCATCGCGCAAACTCCAGATAGCCCGCCGCCGCCCTTTGGGCGCATTCCCGGGGCGTCGAGTCGTTGTCGACCGTGAAGTCGGCGTATTTGTCATAAAGCGGGCCGCGTCGGCGCAGAAGCTCCTCTATCGCGCCGGGGCGGCTGAGAAGCGGCCTGCCGGTCGTGTCGATAAGGGCCGGGTCCCGCCGTAGGCGGCATATGACGGCGTTTTTCGATAAAAGCTCCATGCACAGCCGGCTCTCGACTATCCCGCCGCCGGGGGATATGACCATGCCGCCCCGCCCCGAAAGCTCCCGGGCCATAAGCAGCTCCTGCCTGCGGAAATGCTCTTCGCCGAAGCGCGAGAAGATCTCGGCCACCGTCATGCCGCACCGGCGCTCGATCTCGGTGTCGATGTCGACAAAGGGCATGTCCAGCAAACGCGAAGCAAACCCCCCTGCCGTTGTCTTTCCGGAGGAGGGCATGCCGATGAAAAGAAGAGAGGGACGACCGATCAAAGGCTGCCTTTCCATATGTCTCTGTCCCTTTCAAGCATCATATCAAAGACAGCGATGGCCGCGATGCTGTCGACCACCACCCTCGCCCGGTGGAAGATGGCCGGGTCGTGGCGTCCGCCCAGCTCCAGCTCTTTTTCCTCAAAGGTCTCGGGGTCGACCGTCTGCTGTTTTTTGGATATCGACGGCGTCGGACGCATGACCGTCCTGAATACGACCGGCATGCCGTTGGATATGCCGCCGTTTATACCGCCGCTAAAGTTGCTCTTTGTCATGATCCTCCCGCTGTCCGAGACCAGCTGGTCGTTGACCTCGCTGCCCCGCAGGTATGCGAAGCCGAAGCCGAGGCCGAACTCGATGCCCTTGACGCCGGGTATCGAAAAGGCCAGATGGGCCAGCTGGCTCTCCATCGAATCGAAGAAGGGCGCGCCTATCCCGGCCGGAAGGCCGTATATCGCCGTTTCGAGGACGCCGCCGACCGAGTCCCCGTCCTCCCGGGTCTCGCGTATCAGCCGGCGCATCTCCTCGCCCTTCTGCTCGTCGATGACGGCAAAGGGCTTTTTGCGCAGCGAAAGAAGGACCTCCCGCAGCTCATCGCCCCCGGCCTCGTCAAGATCCTCGTCCCTTATATCGCCGCACTGGGCTATGTGGGTGCCGATGACTATGCCAGAGCGTTCGAGAGCGCCGGCAAGCAGGCCGCCGACGGCCGTCAGCGGCGCGGTCATGCGTCCCGAAAAGCTGCCGCCGCCGCGGTAATCGTTGAAGCCGCCCAGCTTGGCATAGGCCGTGTAATCGGCATGGGAGGGGCGAAAGAGCCCGCGGGTATAGTCGCCGCTGTGCTGATCCTTATTGTCGATGACGATGGTCAGGGGGCTGCCGTCGGTCAGGTCCTCGAATACCCCCGACAGGATGCGGGGGACATCGCTTTCATGCCGCCCGGTCGAGATATCGCCGTATGCCCGCCTGAGCTCCATCCAGCGCCCCATCTCTTCGGTGTCGACCGGCATACCGGCCGGAAGGCCGTCGACCGTGACTCCGACACATTGGCCGTGGGATTCGCCGAAAAGCGAAAGGCGTATATTGCGTCCGTATGTAAAGGTCATATGTTTCTGTGCTCCTCCAGAAGCCGGTGCTGATATTCCTTCGATATATCCATCAGCGTGATGATGAACCGGCGGTAATATTCGGTAAAGCGGCCGTTCTCCATGCGCCCCATCCCGCGCTCGATGACCTGCTCTTCCCTGGCCGGGTCGAATACCGGCATGCTGTTTTCACGTTTGTATTCGAGCACACGGGCCGACGCCTCGAGACGCCGGACAAAAAGCTCGGCCATTTTTTCGTCGATCTCGTCAATATCCCTGCGGGCTTCTTCAAGCTGGTTCATTCTTATCACCTCTGGAAATATTTTATTGTATCGGCCGGAAAAAGGCAAGGATATATAAGTTTATTAATTATTTAGATTTGCCTTTTGGGCCTTTCTCTTGCTTACAGGGTCTCCGGCGGTATATAATACATCTATATATAAACCGTTAAGAAAGGTGACAGTGCAGCTTAATGTCTTTTAAAATAATAACCGATTCGGCCAGCGATATGCCCCAGTGGATAATTGACAAATACGACCTGCTGGTCATCCCCACCCCTGTCGTCATCGACGGCGTAGACCATTTCGACCGCAAGGATATCTTCCCCGAGACCTTCTATGACGTGCTTCGAAGCGGCATCAACATCAGCACCTATCATATAAACGAGCACATGTTCCGCGAGGCCTTCGAGCCCTATGCCAAGCGCGGTGACGAGGTGCTTTATATCTGCTTCTCGACCGGCATCGCCGGGACCTTCGGCGCGGCCAACCTGGCAAAGGACGATCTGCTTGAGGTCTATCCGGATTTCAAGATAACCATAATCGACAGCAAATGCGCCTCGATGGGCTATGGCCTTATCGTATACAAGCTGCTCAAGATGCAGGAGAACGGCGCGCCCGAAGAGCTTATCATCGAGGCGGCAAAGTTCTTCTGCTCCCATGCCGAGCACAGCGTCACCGTCGAGACCCTTGACTATCTGCTCAAGGGCGGACGCATAAGCAAGACGGCCGCCACCTTCGGCAGCATCCTCGGCATCAAGCCGATAATCGCCGTCAATAACGAGGGCGTCCTGACGGCCATCGAGAAGGTCAGGGGACGCAAGGCGTCGATCGAGAGGATAATCGAGCGCACCGGCGAGGTCGGCTGTCATCTCGAAAGCCAGGTCATCGCCGTCGTTCACGCCGACTGCGCGGATACGGCCGAGGAGATCAAGAAAGAGCTCATAAAGCGCTATCACTGCCGCGATGTCATCATCGGCGAGATCGGCTGCGCCATCGGCGCGCATATCGGCCCGGGCGCGCTGGGCATCGTCTGCCAGGCGGCCATGGACACCAGATTCGAAAATTATCTGAAGTAACTCAACCATGCTTAATGTTGTTTTACACGAGCCGGAGATACACTTCAACACCGGCAATATCGCCCGCACCTGCGCCGCCACCGGCGCAAGGCTGCATCTTATAAAGCCCTTCGGCTTCGAGATAACCGACAAGCATCTCAAGCGCGCCGGGCTGGATTACTGGTATCTGGTCGATATAACCCAGTATGATGGCCTCGAGGATTTTATGGCCCGCAACCCGGGGGCGAGGATACATTACGCCAGCACCAAGGCGCCCCGCCGCCACACCGAGGCAGAGTTCCGCGACGGCGATTATATAATGTTCGGCAAGGAATCCCGCGGCCTGCCGGAAAGCCTGCTGCGGGCAAATTACGACAGCTGCATCCGCATACCGATGATAAAGGAGGCGCGGTCGCTCAACCTTTCCAATTCGGTGGCTGTCGTCGTATACGAGGCGCTGCGCCAGCTGGATTTTCCCGGCCTTCTCGACGAGGGCCGCCTGACTGGCCTCGACCCCAGATGATGTGGTATAAAAGGGACGCTTCGGGGTTCTGCCGGTAAAGCCCATGACTTCAAACATTAAATTCAGAGGCAGTTACCGGAAAAACGACCGGAACTGACACAAAGCAATAGGCGAAAAAGGCACGATTTGATGTAATTTTCAAATCATGCCTTTTTACGCAATTACCCCTTGATTTCGTGTGCAATTCGGTGTATGTTATTTCTGGAATTAGAAATTCTACCCAAAAGACCCGCCACAAAGCGGTCGGCCCGGTGGACGGTGGACGGTGGCCTTGCGGATCTCTTGAAAATTTTAAGATCAGGGGATGACAAGGATGAAACAGGCGCCATATGCTGACAGCAGAGAAGAGCAGCTAAAACTCTGCGCTTTTGTGCTGTCCGCAGCCTCTTTTGTTTGAAAGATGCAGACGCTTTCGAGCATGGATAAGCCCATGCTTTGAAGGTGTTTTTTATTTGTATTCCTCCCGCAAAGGCGGGCACAACATAATAAATAGCTATTAGGAGGTAAAAGTGATGAAACGGCGAATTTTTGCAATATTGTTGTCACTGGCGATGATGTTCACGCTGGTTCCGACAGCAATCGCGGCGGACGGCGAGAGCGAAACGCCAGCGATGAACGGCACCTGCGGCGCAGTCGGCAATGAGGGTAGCGTCAAGTGGGCGCTGACCAAAAACGATGAGGACAGTGAAAATCCTACATATACTCTGACCATCTCCGGTAATGGCGACATGGCGGATTATGATGTCAACAGTAATCGGGCACCGTGGTATAACAGTTTGTTACAAAAAGGTGCCACGACGACCGCATATAGCGACAAGACCTTTGTGAACATTACAAAAGTGGTCATTACGAGTGAAGTAACTCACATCGGCGCTTACGCATTCGCTTATACCACAGTTTCAGATATTCGAATTGCTGATGGTGTGACCAGCATCGGTAAAGGTGCGTTTTTGTGGGCCAACTGGCTGAAAAATATTACGATTCCATATTCTGTCACAAATATGCACTATGACAGTGAAAAGAACGAATACTACAATATTTTTGACGGTACTTTCTATTTGGAATCGGTAGAAATCAGTGGCACCGGTTCCTCTTACCAAGTCGTTCAAGGCGGCGTATTGGTTGGTCCGGTACAGAACACGACAGATGAAGAATATATTATCATCAACTGTCCGGACAATCTGGGCGGCGGTAATACGAAAGAAATTACCGCTGACGGGTTCCCCACAAATACAACGATGGTTGCAGCAGCCGCATTCGGCAGTTGCCGCAGTTTGGAAACGATCACACTCCCGGATACGATCACATCTTTGGGGACGAGTGTATTTGCGAAATGCCTTTCCTTAAAAAGGTTCAAAGTACCTGACGGAGTCACAACACTTCCCCAATATGCATTCTCCGCCTGCGCAGAACTCGAAAGCATTGATTTTAATAATGTAGAGACTCTTTCAGCCCCGGTTTGTAGCAGCGTAAGAACGCCTGAAACAGATGATTCAACTTATGCGTGCAGCAGCTTGAAAACACTTGTACTCAGTAATGTTAAGGAAATTCCTGCAAATGCCTTTCCTGAAAGTGCAATTGAGAGTGTGACGATTGCGGATCAAGCAAAAGTACACACTAAGGCGTTTGTAAATCTCACATCTTTGAAAAGCGTGACGTTCCTTGGCGGCTACACAATTGTTGCAGACTCTAAAGGGGGTACCAGCCCGTTCCAAGGCTGCACGAATATTGAAACTGTGACCTTCAATTCGAACAATGTGCAGGATGCTAAAGTTACCATATCCGATAATATGTTTGTGGATTGCACGAAGCTGACAAGCATTGATCTGTCCAATGTTTCTCTCAATGATGAAAAGATTGGGGAAAATGCTTTTAAAGGTTGCACTGCTCTGTCAGAGATCAAATTTGCGGCAAACACAAAAACAATCTCACAAAAAGCGTTTTCTGGCTGTACTGCTTTGACCGCTGTTGATTTGGCAGCCACGCAAACGCAAACGATCGGGCAAAACGCATTTCAGAACTGCACCAGTCTGGCAACGCTTTCTCTGCCTGCAACAGGCTTGACCTCTATTGAAGCGAGTGCGTTTAATGGAAATGCGATCAAGCATATTACGATCCCGTCCAGCGTTACAATGGTTGGAGATAGGGCATTCGGAGCTTGTTCGGCGCTGGAGCAGGTCACAATGAGCAAAGACTGGTCGGGTAAGTTCTCAAATACTGTTAAGGCTCCAGAAGGTTATGCTGTGGGGCTAAGATGGTATAAAGACGATACTCATGTAACAGATCTTGCATCCTGTTTTAGTGGTGGGAACACAACCCCTCAAATCTTTAAATATGTACCGATTTTCTTCTTTGATGTGGAGTATAACGGAAACTACGACGGTTACTCTGCGGGAACTCATGAGTATGCATATCGCACCATTTACAAGGCAAGCGATATGTCGGTGCTGAGTGCGCACACAGTAAAAGACTGCAGCGATTCCGCTCTTTCCATTACGGCTCCGGCAGATAAATTTTTTGCCGGATGGACACTATCTGCTAATGGCGTTGAAGTGATCGCAACTGCGGGAAGTACCTTTGCCGCAAATCCTGCCCCGGACAAAAGCACTTCAGGAACAGGAAAATTTGGTAATACGCCAACAATTACCCTCTATGCGCGTTGGGTTGGCGGTGGAAAAACGGTGATTGCAAACGATGTGATTGACCAGAGTGTGCAAACAGCCACATATGATGGAGCAGCGAAGTCTTTTGTAGTTAAAGCCGCTGCGGGCCAAACTCTGCCAACGAATGTTACTTTTACAGTTGCGTATCAGAACGCCGAGGGAAGATCTGTCGAGAGTCCTACGGATGCAGGAACTTATGATGTGACTATATCCTATAATGGTGATAACAGCTATGAGGCCTTTAAGTTGACTATTAAAGGCGGTCTTGTTATTACCAAGGCCAAGCCCTCTATCAACATTTCCGCCACTCCGGATACTCTCACCGGCTCCGGTACCGTGAAACTGACCGTCACTGGAGCCCCGACAACAGAGGGAACTGTTACGGTGACTTGTGGGGGAAACACTTATACTTCCAATTTGGAGAATGACAAATATGTAGTTACTGTTGACCTGCCGAACGAGACAAAGGACTACGATTTCACAGCCTCTTATACGGCAAAAGAGAACGGCAACTACGAAAACGCACAAAGCGATGCCTGTAAAGTGTCCGTGACCCGGCGGTCCTCCGGCAGCGGCAGCTCCTCCGATCCGACCTACTCCGTCTCCGCCCCCAGCAAGACCGAGAACGGCAGCGTGACCGTCAGCCCCAAGAACGCGAGCAAGGGCGACACCGTGACCGTCACGGTCAAGCCGGAGAGCGGTTATACCCTCGAAACATTGACCGTTATCGACAGCAAGGGCAAGGAGATTCAGCTGACCGATAAGGGCGAAGGAAAATACACTTTCATCATGCCTGCCGGCAAGGTCGAGGTCAAGGCGACCTTTATGGACGACAACACGATGCTGAACTTCTTTGTGGACGTCAAGTCCGGCGACTATTACTATGACGCTGTGCTTTGGGCGGCGAAGAACGGCATCACCTCCGGCACGGACGCGGTGCATTTCAGCCCCGAGCAGCCCTGCACCCGCGCGCAGATCGTCACCTTCCTGTGGCGTGCGGCCGGCTCTCCCGAGCCGAAGGGCACTGCGGCCGGTATGACCGACGTGGTCAGCGGCAGCTACTATGAGAAGGCGGTCGCTTGGGCTATCGAGAACGGCGTCACCACCGGCACGACGGCCACCACGTTCTCTCCCGACGCTACCTGCACCCGTGCGCAGGCTGTTACGTTCCTTGCTCGCGCCCTGAACGCCAAGGCGGCGAGTGCGGCGGAGTTCTCCGACGTCCCGACCGACAGCTATTTTGCTGACGCAGTAGCGTGGGCGGCGGCCAACGGCGTGACCGAGGGTGTCGGCAACGGGATGTTTGCTCCCGATAATGATTGCACACGCGGTCAGATCGTGACCTTCCTCTTCCGGGCCTATAATAAGTAAATACACTTCTCTCGCTGTAGCGGGGCGGCATATTGCCGCCCCGCTTTTATATCGTGCTCCATCGAAGATCTATCTCCAATCGGAACACTTTTTTTGAAAGGAGCGGTATGCTGGCAGCATATCTCCGTGACTGAGGTAATGGAGAGTAGATAAGGTTATGAGAAAAATCTACGCATTTTGGTCTATAGTTATTTTGATTTCTATATGAACTCAAATGCGACCTATCAAATCAATACAGATTTGCATGGTACCTCAAAAACATATTGTTCAAAAATGGTATGGCAGGCATTTTATTATGGGCCATCCACTCCCGCCGCAACCTATTACGATGCGGGAATCATAGGCCCGTATGATCTGGCGGTCAATATTCCGGGCCTGAGAAGAAATATAACCATAGCATCGGGTGTCTGACAAGTAATCAGGAGTGATTCGATTGAACCCCCAGTATAATGTTGTTTTCTGGCTTTTGACAGCCTTTGTTATCTGCAGTATCCCGGCTGTGAGGCGCAGATTGACGCCGAGGGTGCGCTGGATCGCGGCGGCGGTGCTGACATTATGCATATGCGCCGTCCTGATATGGGAATATCCTGTGGAGCGATGGCTTGCATACAGGGCATACCAAAGCCTCGGGATCACAAGGGATATCACCTCGATGGTATATACAAAGGATACCAAACGGGGCGGATATCATCTCACCGTGGTTTATGAGGATGAACCCGATGCCGGGTATATATATTATTTCGGTGGGGCGGGACGTACGATGACCCTCGAGGATATAGAGGCTGGGGGACGTCAGACGACAGAAGAAAACTGATATCTTGGAAGGGACGCTTCGGCGTCCCTTTTCTTTCGCCATGGGGGAGGCGGCGCGGCTTTGTGAAAAAAACATCTCTAACTGCCGCGGAAATGCGATTTTGCGGATAATTATGTCCCGAAAAAGCCGGTTTTGCCTTGAAAAGGCAATTTTTTTAATATATAATCAATTTGGCCGCATCCGCCCGCGCGATATGCCCGTAACATACCGCGCCCGAAAAAGGGTGGCTTTACGCATGGCGGCCGACAACATAATATGGGAGAGAATTACTGATGGATTATCGTAAGAGATCGGTCAAGGATGTAGATGTAAAGGGCAAAAAGGTCCTGCTTCGCTGCGACTTCAACGTACCCCAGGACGCCGAGGGCGTCATAACCGACGACAAGCGCATCAGAGAGGCGCTTCCCACCATCCGTTATCTTCTTGAAAACGGCGCGGCCGTCATCGTCTGCTCGCATCTGGGCAGGCCCAAGGGCGAGCGCAAGATGAAGTATACCCTTACCCCGGTGGCCAACCACCTTTCGTCCCTGCTGGGTCAGGATGTCAAGATGTCCTTCGACACCGTCGGCCCCGACGCACAGCGTCTCTGCTCCGACATCAAGCCGGGCCAGATCGTCATGCTGGAAAATCTCCGCTTCGATCCGGGCGAAGAGAAGTGCGACCCCGAGTTCGCCCGTAAGCTGGCCGATCTCGCCGATATATATGTCAACGACGCCTTCGGCGCGGCGCACCGCGCCCACGCCTCGATAACCGGCGTCGCAAAATACATTCCCGCCGTATGCGGCTTCCTTATCGAAAAAGAGCTGACCGTTATGGGTGGAGCCATGGCGGCGCCCGAGCATCCCTTCATCGCCATCATGGGCGGCTCGAAGGTCGCGGACAAGCTGGGCCTTATCGGCAGCTTTATCGGTAAATGCGATGCCATCCTGATCGTCGGCGGCATGGCCTATACCTTCTTCAAGGCCAACGGGGGCAGCATCGGCAGCTCGATCTGCGATGACAAGAGCATCGAGCTGGTCAGCGGCCTTATTGCCAAGGCCGCTGCAAGGGGCACAAAGATATATCTGCCGGTCGATACGGTCATCGCCGACCAGTTCAGCAACGAGAGCAACTTCTGCGTCGTCGAGGCCGGATGCATCCCCGAGGCCAGCATGGGAATGGACATCGGCCCCAGGACGGTCGAGAATTACACAAAGGTCATCAAGGGCGCAAAGACCATCGTCTGGAACGGCCCCGCCGGCGTATTTGAAATGTCTAACTTCGCCGCCGGAACAGAGGGCATCGCTCGTGCCGTGGCCGAGAGCGGCGCGGTATCGATCATAGGCGGCGGCGACAGCGCCGCGGCCATTGAAAAGCTGGGTCTCCAGGACAAGGTGACCCACGTGTCCACAGGCGGCGGGGCTGCTATCGAGTTCCTTGAAGGCATTGAACTCCCGGGCATCGCCTGCCTTCTCGATAAATAAAGAAACGGGAAAAAGGTTAAAATGAACAGAAGGTACAGAAAAACAGTCATTGCCGGCAACTGGAAGATGAACAAGCTGCCCGGCGAATGCCGCGAGTTCATCGGACGGCTCAAGGGCAGCGCCGCATCGGCCAAGTGGTGCGACGTTATCCTGTGCGTGCCGTTCACACACATATCACAGGCCGTCAAGGCGGCGCGGGGGACCCGCATCGCCATTGGCGCGCAGACATGTCATTATGCCGAAAAGGGCGCCTATACCGGCGAGATCTCCTGCCGGATGCTGGCCGACCTCGGCGTCAAATATGTCATCATCGGTCATTCCGAGCGCCGCACATACTTCGGCGAGACCGATCTTGACGTCAATCTCAAGATAAAAGCGGCGCTGGAGGCCGGCCTCCGCCCCATCGTATGTCTCGGCGAAAACCTCGACGTGCGCGAATCGGGGGCCGAGCTGGACTTTGTCCGCACACAGCTCAAGCTGGCGCTGCGGGACATCGACTCGACCCAGCTCCGCCGCATAATCATAGCATATGAGCCTATCTGGGCCATTGGCACGGGATGCGTTGCCACGCCCGAGCAGGCCGACAGGGTCGGCGAGGCCATCCGCGAGAGCCTCCGCGCCGCTTACGGCGCAAGGGCGGCCAGGGGGGTATCCATCCTCTACGGCGGTTCACTTTCCGAAAAGAACGCCCGCGATATGTTCGCCATGCCCGATGTCGACGGCGGCCTTATCGGCGGCGCATCCCTCGAGCCCGAAAGCCTTGACAGCATAATCCAGGCGGCCAACCAGTAGGCCGGAAGGGAGATATCCTATGTCAAAAAAACCTCTTGTCTTAATGATACTCGACGGCTACGGCTGCGGGGACGGCGGCAAGGGCGACGCCATCGCGGCGGCGGCCACACCCAATATGGACCGTCTCATGCAGACCTGCCCCACCGCCCACCTCCAGGCCTCCGGCATGGCCGTCGGCCTGCCCGAAGGGCAGATGGGCAACAGCGAGGTCGGCCATACCAACATCGGCGCCGGCCGTGTCGTATATCAGGAACTGACGAGGATCACAAAATCCATCGCCGACGGCGATTTCTTCAAAAACGAAGAGCTTTTGGCCGCCATCGGCCACGCAAAGGAAAGCGGCGGCCGCGTCCATCTTTACGGCCTGCTCAGCACCGGCGGCGTTCACAGCCACCTCGACCATCTCTTTGCCCTCATCGACCTCTGCGAGAGGGAGGGCGTGCAGTCCTATGTCCACTGCTTCCTCGACGGGCGCGATACGCCCCCTGCCTCGGGCGCAGATTTCCTTCAGCGCCTGTGCGATAAGATAAAGGGCACATCCTGCCGCGTCGCCACCGTCATGGGACGTTTTTACGCCATGGACCGCGACAGCCGCTGGGACAGGGTCGAGCTTGCCTACGCAGCCCTGACAAGGGCCGAGGGCGAGAAGGCCGCCGATCCCGTCGCCGCCGTCCGCGCATCCTATGACGCCGGCGTCACCGATGAGTTCGTAAAGCCTGTCATCTGCTGCCCCGAAGGAGTCATCCGCCACGAGGACAGCGTTATCTTCTATAACTTCCGCCCCGACAGGGCAAGGGAGATCACCCGCGCCTTCTGTGACCCCGATTTCAAGGGCTTCGACAGGCCCGGCGGAATGATCGCCCCCTATTACGTCTGCTTCACACAGTATGACGCCTCGATGCCCGGCGTCCATGTCGCATTCAAGCCCCAGGTGCTCAGCAACATCTTCGGCGAGTATATTGCCGAAAAGGGCCTGACACAGCTGCGCATCGCCGAGACCGAGAAATATGCCCACGTCACCTTCTTCTTTAACGGCGGCGAAGAGCGTTCCTTCGAGGGTGAGGACAGGATATTGGTCGCCTCCCCCAAGGTGGCGACATATGACCTCCGGCCCGAGATGAGCGCCGTCGAGGTCACCGACAAGTGCTGCGCCGCCATCGAGAGCGGCAAGTACGACGTCGTCATACTCAACCTTGCCAACTGCGACATGGTCGGCCATACCGGTGTCTTTGAAGCCGCCGTCAAGGCCGTCGAGACGGTCGACACCTGCGTCGGACGCCTTGTCGCTTCGATAGAAAAGATGGGCGGAAAGGCCATCATCACCGCCGACCACGGCAACGCCGACCGCATGCTGGACGAAGAGGGCAAGCCCTTTACGGCCCATACCACCGCCCTTGTCCCCGTCATACTGGTCGGAGACGGCCGCAGCATCCACGACGGCCGCCTCTGCGATCTGGCGCCCACCATGCTCGAGCTGCTGGGCCTGCCCCAGCCGGCCGAGATAACCGGCGTCAGCCTGCTTGACAAATAATATCCTCAAAATAAAGGAGTAATAGCTATGAAAAAAATGATCGAGATCATCGACGTCCTTGGCCGCGAGGTCATGGACAGCCGCGGTAACCCCACCGTTGAGGTCGAGGTATATGTTGACGACGGCATGCAGATCTGCTGCGGCCGCGCAGCCGTTCCCTCCGGCGCTTCCACCGGTATCTTCGAGGCCTGCGAGCTCCGCGACGGCGATAAGGCACGTTACGGCGGCAAGGGCGTTCTGAAGGCTGTCGAGGCCGTCAATACCGAGATCGCCGATCTGCTCATCGGCATGAACGCCATGGATCAGATCGCCATTGATAAGGCCATGATCGAGCTGGACGGCACACCCAATAAGACACGTCTCGGCGCAAACGCCATCCTCGGCGCTTCGCTGGCCTGCGCAAAGGCCGCCTGCGAGAGCCTCGGCATGACCCTTTATAACTATGTCGGCGGCTGCAACGCCAACACAATGCCCGTTCCCATGATGAATATCCTCAACGGCGGCGCTCATGCCACAAACAATGTTGAGATCCAGGAGTTCATGATCATGCCTGTCGGCGCCCCCTCCTTCCGCGAGGCTCTGCGTATGTGCGCCGAGGTATTCCATACCCTCAAGGGCGTTCTGAAGAACAACGGCACACCCGCCGCCGGTGTCGGCGACGAGGGCGGCTATGCCCCCAACCTCAAGAAGGACGAAGACGCCCTTAAGGTCATCGTCGAGGCCATCGAGGCCGCCGGCTATGTCCCCGGACAGGACTTCAAGATCGCCATCGACGCCGCTTCCTCCGAGTGGTGGAACGACGAAGAGCAGTGCTACATCCAGCCCAAGTCGGGCAAGAAGCTGA
This sequence comes from uncultured Eubacteriales bacterium, assembly GCA_934636325.1. GTDB lineage: Bacteria > Bacillota > Clostridia > Oscillospirales > Butyricicoccaceae > RGIG1902. The sequence continues at coordinate 18,585 of CAKUAK010000009.1, read as the reverse complement.
CACGTCAGCAGCTTGTCAGGATGTGGAAGACCTTTGCCGAGAAGTACCCCATCATCTCTCTTGAGGACGGCATGGCCGAGGAAGACTGGGAAGGCTGGAAGATGCTGACCGACACCCTGGGCAAGAAGATCCAGCTTGTCGGCGACGACCTCTTCGTCACCAACACACAGCGCCTTGCAAAGGGCATCGAGCTGGGCGTTGCCAACTCGATCCTCATCAAGGTCAACCAGATCGGCACGCTGACCGAGACCCTCAACGCCATCAAGATGGCTAACCGCGCCGGTTACACAGCCGTCATCTCTCACCGCAGCGGCGAGACAGAGGACACCACCATTGCCGACCTGTCGGTCGCTCTCAACGCCGGCCAGATCAAGACAGGCGCCCCCAGCCGTACCGACCGCGTCGCCAAGTACAACCAGCTGCTCCGCATCGAGGAAGAGCTGGGCGAGGTCGCCGAGTATCCCGGCCTGAACGCCTGGTTCAACCTGAAGTAAGATATTATTTCCGTCATATCAAAAGGCCCGCGCCGCCCGGCGCGGGCCTTTTATTCTGACGCGCCGCCGGGTCTTATATGGGTGATATTGAGATAATACAAACAAATATCTGTGATAATGTCAGTTAGCTTGTGCTACCTGACGATTTTTTTGCGCATATTTACTAATCATTTTATGTTGCCCCATGGAGGAAATAAGTGTATAATCTTTAATTGTATTAAATCAAAGAAAAAGGAGGAAAAGCGTATCATGAAACAGAATAAAAGGTTACTGCTTTTCTTTGCCGTAATGGTGATGTTCAATATGGCGGCCAGCTTCGCCCATCCCGTTACCCCGACACTTATCGTCGAACGCCAGCTTGACAGCTCGATGTTCGGCGTCGCCCTTGCCGCCATGATGACGGCCAACTTCCTGATGTCCCCCTTCTGGGGCAACCTGTGCGGATATATCCCGACAAAGCGCGTCATGCTGATCTGCGCCATCGGTTATTCGATCGGTCAGGTCATCTTCGGTTCGGCCACCACAGAGGTCCAGGTCGTCGGAGGCAGGCTCTTCGCCGGTATCTTCACGGGCGGCATGTTCACATCCTTCTCGAACTATGTCATCAATACATCGAGCGATGCCCGCGAGAGGGGCCAGAACCTGACCATCATGGTCACGATCCAGAATGTCGCCGGAGCTATGGGCTATTTTGTCGGCGGTATGCTCGGCCTTATCTCGGTCGAGGCTGCCTTTGTCGCCCAGTCGATCACCCTCGCGGTTGCGGGCGTCCTCTTCTTCATCATCTGCATGGACGATACCCCCTTCAAGCATAAGCCCGAAAAGCCCCTTTCGATCAAAGAGGCCAACCCCTTCAGCGCTTTTGCCGCCGCAAGGAAGTTCATGACCCCGATGCTCGGCCTTATCTTCGCCATTGTCGCCATTTCGGCCATCGGCCAGAACTCCTTCGAGCAGTGCTTCAACTATTATATAAAGGATCAGTTCGGCCTGTCGTCGGCCTATAACGGCATCTTCAAGGCCATCATCGCCGTCGTCACCCTGATCGCCAACTCGACGGTATGCATCCGGATGGTAAAGCGCACCGATACCAACCGCAGCTTCTTCCCCATCATGTGCCTCAGCACGGTGGCCCTCGGTTCGATCCTGTTCTTCAATACCCTCATACCCTTCGTCATCGTCGACGTCACCTTCTTTACGCTCAACGCCATCAGGCTGCCGCTGCTCCAGAACCTGGCCGCGACCCGCGCCAACCCCGAGACGAGCAACAGCGTCATGGGCTTCTATCAGTCGATGAACTCCCTCGGCGGCATCTTCGGCGCCCTGTTTGCCGGCCTGATCTATGACGCCAACGTCATGCTGCCCTTTATCCTGGCGGCCGCTGCCTTTGCCGTTGCCACAGGTATCTCTTCGGTATACGTTTCCAAGTATAAGAAGGAGTCCCAAAAGGCAGTATAAACGCGCCATGCGTGAACAACTTCAATGATTTTACCGCCCCATTCTCGGGGCGGTTTTATAATTAAGAGGTTTTCTGTTGCAATGTCCCATCGACAGGTGTAAAATTATTGTGTTATTTAAGTAAAAATACAAAGGAGTGCCCTATCCAAATGAACAGGAAAAAGTCGCTTATACCCTTTTTCGGCGTCATTGTCCTTTTCTACCTTGCGGCCAATTTCGCCCATCCTGTAACACCTACTCTTATCGTCGAGCGCGGGCTTGACAGCTCGATGTTCGGCGTCGCTCTTGCCGCCATGATGACGGTCAGCTTCCTTCTGTCCCCCTTCTGGGGCAAGCTGTGCGGATATATCCCCACAAGAAGGATCATGCTGATCGGCAGCGTCGGTTATGCCGTCGGACAGGCCATCTTCGGCGCCGCTACCTCTGAGGTAATGGTCGTCGGCGGAAGGATGTTCGCCGGTATCTTCACGGGCGGCGTATTCACCTCGGTCTCCAACTATGTCGTCAACACATCCGGGGACTCGGTGACCCGCGGCCAGAACCTGACTACCCTTGTCACCATCCAGACGGTCGCCTCGGCCGTCGGCTATTTCATCGGCGGCATGCTGGGTGTCATCTCGGTCGAAGCCGCCTTTATCGCCCAGGTCGTAATGCTGGTCATCTGCGGCTTCCTCTTCTTCGCCCTGTGCGAGGACGACACGCCCTATAAGGCCAAGCCCGAAAAGGCCCTTTCGATCAAAGAGGTCAACCCCTTCAGCGCTTTTGCCGCCGCAAAGACCTTCATGACCCCGATGCTCGGTCTTGTTTTTGCCATCGTCGCCATCGCCGGTATCGGTCAGAACTCCTTCGAGCAGTGCTTCAACTATTACATAAAGGATCAGTTCGGCCTGTCGTCGGCCTATAACGGCATGTTCAAGGCGGCCATCGCCGTTGTCAGCCTGGCTTCCAATGCCTTTATCGGCATGAGGCTCCAGAAAAAGACCGACACCAACGTCAGCTTCCTGCCCATCATGGCCTGCTGCACGGTGCCGCTCTGCGCGATCCTGCTGTTTGATACTCTCGTGCCCTTTGTCGCCGTCGATATCATCTTCTTCGCCTTCAACGCCGTCAGGATGCCTCTGCTCCAGAATATGGCCGCCATGCGCACAACACCCGAGAACAGCAACAGCGTCATGGGCTTCTATCAGTCGATGAACTCCCTGGGCGGCATCTTCGGCGCTCTGTTCGCAGGTCTGATTTACAGCACAAACCCCATATATCCCTTCGTGTTGGCTGCCGCGGCCTTCCTCATCGCCCTCGGCTTCTCGGTCGTATACGTCAACCGCTATAAGAAGGAAAAGAAGGCCTAAAAGGCTGTGCTTTCCGGGCGAAGGCCCATAAAAACAAGCAAACAAAAAGGTCTGCGGAAACGCAGACCTTTTTTGATACTATTTTTGATTTTTACCTGACCTCGCGGCGGCCTTCGAGGGCCATCGAAAGTGTCTTCTGGTCGGAATACTCAAGATGTCCGCCGACCGGCATGCCATAGGCCAGCCGGGTTATCTTGAGCCCGAAGGGGCGCAGCAGCCGGGCGATATACATGGCCGTCGTCTCGCCCTCGGTATCGGGGTTGGTGGCAAGGATGATCTCCTTGACCTCATCAGAGGCGGCGCGCTCGAGAAGCTCGCGGATCTTGACATCCTCCGGCCCGACCCCCGCAAGGGGAGATATGACGCCGTGGAGCACATGGTAAAGGCCATGATACTCGCGGGTGCGCTCGATGGCGATAAGATCCTTGGGGTCGGTGACGACGCATATGGTCGAGCGATCCCTTGTGGGATCCGAGCATATGGGGCACTTGTCGCCCTCGGTCAGATTCTGGCATATCGAGCATGTCTTTATGGCCGATTTGGCGTCGAGGATGGCCTGGGCGAAGGCCGAGGCCTCGTCGCGGCTCATGTCGAGGATATAAAAGGCCAGACGCTGGGCCGATTTATGACCGACGCCGGGCAGCTTTTCAAACTGCTCGATCAGCTTTTCAAGGGGCGGTGCGTAATGCTTCATGGTCTCGCCTTAAAAGGGAAGGCCCTGCATGCCTCCCGTGATCTTCTGCATCTCGCGGGCGGTCGTCTCTTCGCACTGTGTCATTGCCTCGTTGACGGCGGCCATGACAAGGTCGGAAAGCATCTCGACATCCTCGGGGTCGACGACCTCGGCAGAGATCTCCAGCTTCTTGACCAGCTTGCCGCATACCGTGGCCTTGACGGCGCCGCCGCCGGCGCTGGCGACGAACTCGCGTGTTTCAAGATCGGCCTGCAGCTTGGCCATATCGTCCTGCATCTTCTGTGCCTGCTTCATAAGGGCGTTCATATTAAAGCCGCCCGGCATTTTTCCAGGTTTCATATCGCAAATGCTCCTTTATACTTTTTTATTTGATTATTATTTGATGGTTACCTTGACTCCGGCCTTCTCGGCGCGGCTGCGGATAAGCTCCAGCGGATCCTGCTTCTGCCGGGGCTGGCGCTTTACCACCTTGACCGAGCTGTAGCCCGCGGCCTTTCCGGCCTCTTCTATGACGGCCAGGACGTCGGGCTTGCCGATGAATATCAGACCTTCTTCGGGGACCTCGATGATGATGCCGCCGTCCTGCTCGGTGACGGCCGCCGTTTTGAGATAGCTCCTTACGGCCGAGTTGACCTTGCCCTCCAGCCCGGCGCGCAGCTTATCGTATCGGCCGTCGGAGGGGACGGAGGCCGCCGGTTTGGCCTCGTATTCATTGCGGACCGGGGCGTTTTGGGGCGGGATCTCATGCACAGGCTGTGGGTTCTCGGGCGGGACGTCGTCCCAGGGCGGGGGCCCATCGTCGTCGGCCGGCTTCTGTACCGCGGGGGCGGGAGAGGGGGCCGGAGCTGCCTGCGCGGCGCGGGGCTGCGGCCTTGTCTCGGCGGCAGGCGCGGGACGGGTCTCGACCGGACGTCCGCCGAAGGCGGGCAGGGTGACCGGCTCTGCGGCCGAGGGCACGCCGAAGCCGGGTATCGACATCTTTATAAGGCACATCTCGCCGTCGAGCCGCTTGGCCGAGGTGCGGGTCGTGCGCCCGAGGAAGAAGTTTATGCTCTCGATGCAGCTTTCGATCCTCGATGCCGGGCATGCCCCGGCCAGCTCGGGAACCCGCAGACGCCAGCGGGACAGCAGGTAATCGGTCGTTCCGGTGGCCTTATAGAGATAAATATCACGCAGAAGCGATAACATGTTGTCGAAAATAGCGACTATATCACGTCCTGTCATATAACAGTCGGTGAAAGCCGACACAGCCCCGGCGGCGTCGCCGGCCATGACGGCGTTGAAGATGTCCATGATCTCCTTTTCCGAGGCCAGACCCAGCGCGTCGGTCACGCTCTGTGACGTGACATGGAAGGCCGCGCCCCTTGCGCGGTCGAGCAGCGATATGCTGTCGCGCATGGAGCCGTCGCCCATGGCGGCAAGGATATCGGCGGCGTCGTGGTCGAGAAGGAAGCCCTCCTTCTGGGCGATGCCCTCCAGCGCACCGGCCATGATCTCGGCCGGGATGCGGCGGAAGTCATAGCGCTGGCATCGGGACAGTATCGTCGCCGGGACCTTATGCAGCTCTGTCGTCGCAAGGATAAAGACGACATGCTTGGGCGGCTCTTCAAGTGTCTTGAGCAGGGCGTTGAAGGCGCCCTGGGAAAGCATGTGTACCTCGTCGATTATATAGACGCGGTAGCTGAGCTCTGTCGGGGCGTACATGGCCTCCTGGCGAAGCTCGCGTATATTGTCGACGCCGTTGTTGGAGGCGGCGTCGATCTCGGTTATATCCATGGCCGATCCCGAAAGGATGGCGCGGCAGGCCGGACACTGGTTGCAGGGGCTGCCGTCGACCGGCGACTGGCAGCATATGGCCCGGGCCAGTATCTTGGCGCAGGTCGTCTTTCCTGTGCCTCTCGTGCCGGTAAAGAGGTACGCGTGGGATATCCTGCCGGTGCGGACCTGCTCGGCCAGCGAAGATGTGACGCTGGCCTGCCCGACGACCTCTGAAAATATCTTTGGCCTGTATTTTCTGTAAAGAGCCAGACTGTCCACAAAAAGCCCCCTTTCCCATATTCGGCAAAAGTGACCCTTTTTGCCGTACAATGCGCTTCGAAAGCAGCGGAACATCCTGTTTCGGGAAAACCGGACTCAAAACCGGTTTGCCGCGGCACACGGCCGACGCCGCTTAATGCTGCTCGGTTCCCCGCCTGACATGGTTCACGGCAGGCCGTTGCGCGGGACCGATCTCTCACAACCCGATTTTCAGGACAGACGATGTCCGCAAACTCCCTCAGCGCATATTCACCCCTGCTACAGCGGATTTCAGGTGACAAGGACCCGCTAACTCCCCGGTTAGTACGGCAAAAAGGATCACTTTTTATCGAATGGTCTATCTCTTTTTTATTATATGCCCGGCAATCGGCTTTATCACAGCCGGTGCATGACGATATCAGACTGTAATTATACTATACCGCCGCCGGTTTTTCAATGACAAAACTATTAATATTGCCGCCCGGCAAGAAAATCCTCCAGCGCCTGACGCAGGCGGCGGTGTATCGTGTCGATTCCGCCCAGCTCTATGCCGTCGGCCGACATTTCGGGAAGCCCCCGGACGCCGTCGACCCCTCCGGCCTCCATGGCAGCCCGAAGGCTCATGTATTCCTGCTGTCCGTCGGTCATACAGCCCATGTCGCCGGTGACGGCGCCGATGGCGGCGGCCAGACCCCAGCCCCACCAGTTGGATATCCCGGCGGCCAGCGGGACGTCGCACCGCCCCGCGGCGGCAATGACGCTGCCGCAGGAGACATGAGAGGCGATGATATCATAAAAATTGCCCATTCCAAGCTCGTTGCCGCCGTCGCCGATCGAGATGACCGGAAGGCCGCAGGTCAGAAAGGCGTCGGTGTCGGCCACCATATCGTCGATGACCTGGCCGCGCATGTTGTGGAAATGGCCGTCCCGCCCCTTGCCCGGGCGCTCTATGGTGACAATAAGGTCGGGACGCAGCCGCGAGGCTATCGACGAGATCTCGCCGGGGCCTCCGCGCTCGAGGCATATGACCGGCGCGGCGCAGCCGAGGGCCTTAAGGCAGGCCTTTACGATGCGCTCCGACCAGCTGTCGGTCACGATGTATGCCTGCCGCCCGGCGCGGCAGAGGGCATATGCCAGCGAGGCCGCCCCCACCGGGCCGTCGTTTTCGCCGACGCCGGCCGAGGCTATCGGGAAGCCGGTTACTATAAAGGTCTTATTGGCTGAGGTCAACAGCCGGACGGCCTTGGACGGGTTCTGGCGGGGCAGCTGCCCCAGCAGGCCCCTGCCTCCCGGATCGGCCGAAAGTATCTCGCCCAGCCTGTCAAAAAACTTTTCCATCGGTTATCCCCCTGCCGCAATGCGGCCTTTTCATTTATATTCCGATTATATCATAGATGGACTAAAAGGCAAGAAATGTTATTCACGCAGAGAACGTGAAAGGTTTATCATTTAACGAATAAAAAACAGTTTATTTTTCATTTAAACTTGAAAAAAGAAAGGTTTTGTCGTAAAATTCATAAGATAACAGGTGTTTATGTATATGCATATCTAACGAGGTGATTTGAGAAGTGAGCAGACTTGAAATTCCTACCCCCAGCAAGGCCCAGCTTGTCATAGAGGGCCTTTACCGGGATCTGGAACGCAGGATCGAGGCCAGCCCCCCGGGGCTTTGCCCGGTCTCGATAACCAAGGCGTTCCTTGAGCTATGCCGCACCCAGACCTGCGGAAAGTGTGTGCCCTGCCGCATCGGGCTGGTTCAGCTGACCAACCTTCTGGCCGATGTCCTTGATGGAAAGGCCAACGATGAAACCCTTCGCCTTTTGGAAGAGACCTCCCTTTCGATCATGCACTCGGCCGACTGCGCCATCGGGTGTGAGGCGGCAAGGGTCGTTTACGACAGCCTTATCGGATGTCGCGACGACTATGAAAGACACATCAGGGACGGCCGCTGCAACTGTATTTATTCACAGCCCGTGCCCTGTGTCGCCATGTGCCCCGCCGGGGTCGATATCCCGGGCTACATATCCCTTGTGGCCGCCGGAAGATATCAGGACGCCGTCCGCCTTATAAGAAAGGACAATCCCTTCCCCACCACCTGCGCCTTTATCTGCGAACATCCCTGCGAGGCCCGCTGCCGCCGCAATATGGTCGATGACGCCGTCAATATCCGCGGCCTCAAGCGGGTCGCCGTCGACCGCGCCGGGAAGGTCCCGCCCCCCGAGTGCGCGCCCGACACAGGCAAGCATGTCTGCGTCGTAGGCGGCGGCCCCGGCGGCCTGAGCGCCGCCTTCTATCTGCGCCTTATGGGCCACAAGGTGACGGTCTATGAGATGCTGCCTAAGCTGGGCGGCATGCTGCGCTATGGCATACCCAATTACCGCCTGCCCAAAGAACGGCTCGACGACGATATAGAGGCCATTCTTGCCACCGGAATCGACGTCAAATACGGCATGCGCATCGGTCAGGATGTCACCATCCAGCAGCTGCGCGAACAATATGACGCCGTTCTGATAACTATCGGCGCTTCGACCGATAAAAAGCTGGGCCTCGAGAATGAGGACGCCGCGGGCGTCATGTCGGCCGTCAAGTTCCTCCGCGATGTCGGCAAGAACCAGCAGCCCGATCTGACCGGGCGCGAGGTCTGCGTCATCGGCGGCGGCAACGTCGCCATGGACGCCGTCCGCACGGCCGTCCGCCTCGGAGCCAAAAAGGTCAGCGCCGTATACCGCCGCCGCATGGCCGATATGACGGCCCTGCGCACCGAGATCGACGCCGCCTCGGCAGAGGGTGTCGAGATCATGACCCTTAAAGCCCCTTCGGCCATCGAGGTCGATGAAAACGGCGCCGTCCGCGGCATCCGGGTCACGCCCCAGATGATAAGCACGGTCAAAAACGGCCGCGCCTCGGTCAAGCCCAGCGGCGAGCCCGAGGAGTTCATCCCCTGCTCGATCCTTATCGCCGCCATCGGCCAGAGCATCGAGACAGAGCATTTCCAGAAGGCCGGCGTCCCGGTCTCACGCGGCGTCATCATGGCCAGCCGCTTCGGCAATTTCTCCGATATCCCCGGCGTATTCGCCGGCGGCGACTGCGCCACCGGCCCGGCCACCGTCATCCGCGCCATCGCGGCCGCCAAGGCCATCGCCGCCAATATCGACGAATACCTTGGCTTCCGCCACAAGATATCCTGTGACGTCGATATCCCCGCGGCCATGTCCTATGACATAACTCCCTGCGGCAGGGTCGAGCTTGCCGAACGCGATGCCGACGACCGCAAGGGTGATTTCGAGGCCGTCGAAAGATGCATGAACGAGCACGAAGCCTGCCAGGAGGCCGGAAGATGCCTCAGGTGCGATCACTTCGGCTATGGCGTATTCAAAGGAGGGCGATCCAAGACATGGTAACTCTTAAAATAGATAATAAGACCGTCACAGCCCCCGAGGGCACGACCATCATGAAGGCGGCGTCGGATGCCGGGATAACGATCCCGCATCTCTGCTATTTAAAGGATATAAACGAGATCGCCGCCTGCCGCGTCTGTGTCGTGGAGGTAGAGGGGCGCGAGCGCCTTGTTACCTCCTGCAACAACACGGTCGAAGAGGGCATGATCGTCCACACCAACAGCCCCAAGGTCCGCAACGACCGCCGCAGGACGGTTCAGCTTATGCTCTCGGAGCATGACAGCAAATGTGCGACATGTGTCCGCTCGGGAAATTGCAGCCTACAGAAGATAGCCAATGATCTCAATATATATGATGTCCCCTACCCCGAGATTATCGAGCGTATACCCTGGGACAGCAAATTCCCGCTTATAAAGGACTCAGCAAAATGCATAAAGTGCATGAGGTGTGTCCAGATCTGCGAAAAGATCCAGGGCCTCGGTATATGGCAGCTTGAATCGACCGGCACGATGTCGACCGTAAATGTTTCGGGCGGGCGGACGATAAACGAGTCGGAGTGTGCCCTCTGCGGCCAGTGCGTCACCCACTGTCCGGTCGGCGCTCTGCGCGAGCGCGACGACACCGAAAAGGTATGGGCCGCCATGGCCGACCCCAAAAAGACGGTCGTATTCCAGATCGCCCCGGCCATCCGCACCGCGTGGGCCGAGTATTTCGGCCTGACCCCGGCAGAGGCCCCCATCGGCAAGGTGGCCGACGCATTAAAGCAGATGGGCGCCGACTATGTCTTTGACACGGTATTCACCGCCGACCTGACCATCATGGAAGAGGCCAGCGAGTTCATCGACCGCTTCTCCCGCGGCCAGACAAGGCAAAGGCCGATGTTCACATCCTGCTGCCCGGGCTGGGTACGTTTTATCAAATCACAGTATCCCCACCTGACATCCTGCCTGTCGACCGCCAAGTCGCCCCAGCAGATGTTCGGCGCTGTTATGAAAACCTATTTCGCACAGTCGATCGGCGTCGCGCCCGAGGATATCGTCACCGTTTCGATCATGCCCTGCATCGCCAAGAAGGGCGAGAGCAATATGGAGCTCTACTACGGCGAATACGCCGGCCATGACGTCGATATCGTCCTGACGACCCGCGAGCTGGTGCGTATGCTGCGCTCGTCCCATATCGACCCCGTATCCCTTGAGAATATCCCCTTCGACAGCCTTATGCGCGAGGCCAGCGGTGCGGGCGTCATCTTCGGCGCCACCGGCGGAGTTATGGAAGCGGCCCTTCGCACCGCCCATTACATGCTGACCGGCCGCGACCCCGAGCCCGACGCCTTCAATATCGTCAGGGCAAAGAGCGGCGATTTCGGCGTCACCGAGGCCGAGATAACCATTGCCGGTACAACTGTCAAGGCGGCCGTAGTAAGCGGCCTGGGCAATACCAGAAGGCTGATCGACGCCATCGAGAACGGCGAAAAGCACTATGATTTCGTCGAGGTCATGGCATGCCCCGGCGGATGCGTCGGCGGCGGCGGACAGCCGATCCACGATGGAGAGGAGATGGCCTTTACCCGCGGCAAGACCCTCTATTTCCTCGATAAGGACGCCGACATCCGGTTCTCTCACCGCAACCCCGACGTCAAGAAGCTCTATGAGGAATACCTTGAGCGTCCCCTGTCCCATAAGGCCCATAGGCTTCTTCATACCGACCATAACGCATGGCAGATGCCGACCGGCCCGAAAAAATAAAGGATATGATAAATAAGCCCCGGGCAGCGCCCGGGGCTTTTGCTATTTGATCGAAAAGAAGGAAGAGCCGTAGGTCGTCTGGACGAAGTCGATGAAGTTCCGCGTGACGTCGGAGACATACATGTTCTGGCGATAGCCGATGACCAGCTGGCCCATGGTTATCGGATCGCTCAGCGGGAAGAAGCTGACCTCGCCGTTTTCCACAGGCTGTTTAAAGGGCAGGCCCAGGTTGCGGACGAAAAGCTCGGGATAAAAGGTTATCCCCATGCCCTTTATGCAGAGGGCCAGAAGGGTCTCGATGTTTTCTGTCTCGAGGGCTATGCGGGGGATCAGCCCCTCCTGAACGAAGAGCTTGTCGAGCATTATCCTGACCTGGTTGCCCGGCGTCATCATAAGGAAGGGATAGCTGATGAAATCATCGACGGCGGCCGCGGCCATCTTGGCGGCGATCATATCGGAGGAAAGGCCGGGAAAGTGTTCTTTTATTATCCATTTGGGTATACAGATAAAAAGGCGCTCGGTCATGATGGGGACGGTTATGATATCGCTTACCATGATGGGGGCGAAGTCGATCATAAGGTCGATCTCGCCGTGAGAGATCCTGTCGCACAGCTCGACCGTGTTGCCCTCGACGACCGACAGCTCAACATAGGGATAGGCCTTTTTGAATCCGGGCAGGATATCGGGCAGCAGGACACGCCCGCGGGTGTGGGAGATCCCGACACGTATATTGCCCCGGCGATGATGGTTGATATCGTCGATCTCGACCGTCACCTGCCGCTTGATGGCAAGTATCTGCTCGGCGGCCCGGGCCAGCTTCTTCCCCGAGTATGTAAGGGACATGGTCGGCGTGCGCTCAAAAAGCTTGGTATCGAAATCCTTTTCAAGCCGCCTGATATGGTTGCTCAGCGACTGCTGTGAGATATAAAGGCGCTGCGCAGCCCGGGTTATGTTCTGTTCTTCGGCGACGACAAGGAAGTATTCAAGGTTCAAAAAGTTCATTTCTCGGCCTCCGCGATTGATTCCCGTGTTTTTCTACAACAAACAACCCAACTTTTTATTTAATTTTATTATACCACAGCTTTAAGGCTGTGGCAAAGTCCATATAATAAATGTTTTGATTTAAAGGGGTCGAATGATACAATGAATTCATAGGTTTTTACATTAATTGTAATATCGACAACTATTTAACGGAGATTTAGAACAGGGGTGTACAACCAAGTGGCTAATTCAAAGAAGAAGCTTTGCGTGAAACCCGAATGGTGCAAGGGCTGCGGAATATGCGTTGCCTTCTGTCCCGCGGGTGTTCTCAAGCTTGAGAACCAGAAGATCGTCGCCGCACAGCCTGAAAGCTGTATCGGGTGCGGTCTGTGTGAAATGAGATGTCCTGACTATGCTGTCTATCTTGTAAAAGAAGGTGAAGAATAATGGCCGAAAAACGTTTTGCTCTGCTTCAGGGTAACGAAGCCTGCGTCGAGGGCGCTATCGCCGCCGGCATGCGCTTCTATTCCGGTTATCCTATCACCCCCTCGACAGAGATCGCCGAAAACTCGGCCGTCCGCCTGCCCCAGGTCGGCGGTAAGTTCATCCAGATGGAGGACGAGATCGGCGGTATGGCCGCCGCTATCGGCGCGTCGGTCGCCGGCGTAAAGGCCATGACGGCCACCTCCGGCCCGGGCTTCTCCCTCAAGCAGGAGAATATCGGCTATGCCGCAATGGCCGAGATCCCCGTCGTTATCGTAAACGTACAGCGCAGCGGTCCGTCGACCGGCCTGCCGACCTCCCCCTCTCAGGGCGACGTCATGCAGACACGCTGGGGCACCCACGGCGATCATCCGATCATCGTCATCTCGCCCTCCAGCGTTCAGGAGACATATAACCTGACCGTCCGCGCCTTCAATCTTTCGGAAAAATACCACACCCCTGTCATACTGCTGATGGACGAGATCGTCGGCCATCTGCGCGAGGGCGTCGAGCTCATCCCCCGCGAGGAGCTCGAGATAATCGACCGTGAGGTCTGGGAGGATCCCGAGAGGGCCCGCCATCCCTATCAGATGGACGAAGGCCAGCTGGTCCCCAAGATGACCCCCTTCGGCCACGGCGTAGGCTATAACATCACCGGCCTGAGCCACGACGGCGAGGGCTTCCCCACCAACTCGACCCCTGTCGCAGGCAAGTCCCTGCGCCGCATGCTCGATAAGATCGAAAAGAACCTTGACGATATCGTCACATGGGATACAGAGTATCTCGACGACGCCGAAGTCGCCGTGTTCACCTTCGGCGGCGCCGCCAGAAGCGTCATGGGCGCCATCGACAAGGCCCGCGAAGAGGGCATGAAGGTCGGCATGTTCCGCGCCGTCACCATCTGGCCCTTCCCCGAGAAGCAGATCGAAGAGCTCTCGAAAAAGGTAAAGCATATTCTTGTTGTCGAGCATAACGACGGCCAGCTGCTGCTGGAGGTCCAGCGCATTGCCGGCGCAAACTGCGGCGTATCCCATCTGGGCAAGATCGACGGCACGGTCATCAAACCCGACGAGATCGTCGAAAAGCTTAAAGAGGTGATCAAATAATGGCCAGCCAGCTTATTGAAAAATACTTCCGCCAGTCCAAGCTGCCGCACATCTGGTGCCCCGGCTGCGGTCATGGCATACTGATGCACGACGTGGCCCAGGCCATCGACAATCTCGGCCTCGACAAGCATAAGGTCTGCATCGTCTCGGGTATCGGCTGCTCCTCCCGCGCCGCCGGATACATGGACTTTGATACCATACATACGACACACGGCAGGGCTATCGCCTTTGCCACAGGCATAAAGCTGGCCAACCCCGAGCTTCATGTCATCGTCATCACCGGCGACGGCGACGCCGCAGCCATCGGCGGCAACCATCTTATCCACGCCTGCCGCCGAAACATCGACCTTACGGTCGTCGTTTTCAACAACAATATCTACGGCATGACCGGCGGACAGTATTCGCCGACGACCCCGACCGGAGATTTCGGCACGACCGCCCCCTACGGCAACATCGACATGGCCTTTGATATTCCCCGCCTTGCCGAGGCTGCCGGGGCCACCTATACGGCCCGCGGAACGGCATATCATGTGCCCCAGACGGTCAAGCTGATCGAAAACGGCATAAAGAACAAGGGCTTCTCGGTCATCGACTGCGTCAGCGTATGCCCCACATATTACGGCCGCAAGAACAAGAAGGGCAGCGCCGTCGATATGATGAAGTGGCAGCGCGACAACAGCGTCGATGTCAAGAAGGCCGCCTCCATGACAGAGGAAGAGAAGAAGGGCAAGCTGATCATCGGCGAGCTTTCTCATAACGAGAAGCCTGAATACACCGCCGAGTACCAGAAGCTGATCGAAAGGGTAGGTGGAACGAAATGAGCAACCGCTGCGAAATTCGCCTTGCGGGATCGGGCGGACAGGGTGTAGTCCTTGCCACCGTCATCCTTGCCGAGGCTGCGTATATGGCCGGCAAGGCCGTCGCACAGTCCCAGTCCTATGGCCCCGAGGCCAGGGGCGGCATGTGCAAGGCCGAGGTCGTTGTCGACGACCACAGGATCCATTATACAAAGGTAGAGCACGCCTCCTTCCTGCTGGCCCTTACACAGCAGTCGCTGGATAAGTACCTGCCCGATGTCGCGCCCGACGCCGTCATCATGATCGACTCGAGCCTTGAAATGCCCGCGCCCGAAAAGCTGGCCGGACACAAGGTCGTCCGGATACCCATCCTCAGCACGGCCACCGATGTTGTCGGCCGCGCCATGACGGCCAATATCGTCGCCGTCGCAGCCATCAACGAGGTCCTTGGCATCGCGCCCGAGGATATCCTCGAGAAGGCTGTTCTCATGCATATCCCCAAGGGCACCGAGAAGCTCAATATGCTGGCTCTGTCCGAGGGCAGAAAGCTCATAAAATAATGTGAAGAAACGGCAGGCGCAGCGGGGCATCCCGCTTGCGTCTGTCGGTTTTGTACTTTATAAAGAAAGGCATGGTTTCCAAATGAAGATACACGAATATCAGGCGGTACAGCTGTTCCGCGAGTTTGGCATCGCAACGGCGGCCGGCGTGCCCGCCTTTACTCCCGAAGAGGCAGTAGAGGCCGCCCGCACCCTGCCCGGCCCTGTTTATGTCGTAAAGGCCCAGATCCACTCGGGCGGACGCGGCAAGGCCGGCGGCGTCAAGATCGCCAAGAGCCTTGAAGAGGTCAAGGATTACGCCGAAAAGCTGCTCGGCGCGACGCTGGTCACAAAACAGACAGGCCCCGAGGGCAAGGTCGTCCAGCGCCTCTTTATCACCGAGGGCGTCGACATCGAGAAGGAATATTACGTCAGCTTCGCTGTCGACGGCCAGTCGGCCAAGATCGTCATGATCGCTTCGGCCGAGGGCGGCACCGAGATCGAAGAGGTGGCCGAGCATTCGCCCGAGAAGATCATAAAGGAATATATCGACCCGACCATCGGCCTGCGCGGCTATCAGGCCCGCCATGCCGCCGACCTGCTGGGTCTCAAGGGCGACGAGGTAAAGCAGTTCATGTCGATCGCCTCCGGCCTTTATAAGCTCTTCCTTGCAAAGGACTGCTCGCTGGTCGAGATCAACCCCCTTGCAAAGCTGAAGGACGGCCGCATGGTCGCCATCGACGCCAAGGTCAACTTCGACGATAACGCCCTCTTCCGTCACAAAGAGCTCCAGGAGCTCCGCGACCTTTCCGAGGAGGATCCCAAGGAGACCGAGGCCGCAAAGTATGACCTCAACTATATCCCCCTCAAGGGCAACATCGGCTGCATGGTCAACGGCGCCGGCCTTGCCATGGCTACGATGGATATCATCAAGTATTACGGCGCCGAACCGGCCAACTTCCTCGACTGCGGCGGCGGAGCCACCGCCGAGAAGGTCGCCGGCGCATTCAAGATCCTTCTGTCCGATCCCGACGTCAAGGGCATCATGGTCAACATCTTCGGCGGCATCATGAAGTGCGACGTCATCGCACAGGGCATCGTCGAGGGCTCGCGCCAGGTCGGCCTCAATGTGCCGCTGGTCGTAAGGCTCGAGGGCACCAATGCCGAAGCCGGCAAGCAGATCCTGCGCGAATCCGGCCTTGACATCACCCCGGCCGACAGCATGGCCGACGCCGCCCAGAAGATCATCGGCCTTATCAAGGCCTAACGCGCCATATTCGAGATACCGAACAGAGTAAGATTGGAGCATCAGAATTATGAGTATTTTGATAAATAAGGACACAAGGGTCATCGTCCAGGGCATCACCGGCGGACAGGGCCTCTTCCACAGCCAGCAGATGCTGGATTACGGCACAAATATCGTCGGCGGCGTCACACCCGGCAAGGGCGGCACGACCGTCCTCGACAATATCCCGGTATTCAATACCGTCAAAGAGGCCGTCGCCGCGACACAGGCCAACGCCTCGATCATCTATGTTCCCCCCGCATTTGCCGCCGACTCTATCCTCGAGGCCGTCGACGCCGAGCTGGATCTTGTCGTCTGCATCACAGAGGGCATCCCAATCCTTGATATGGTCCGCGTTAAGAACTATATGAAGGGCAAAAAGACCCGCCTCATCGGACCCAACTGCCCCGGCCTTATCACGACCGGCGAGTGCAAGATGGGCATCATCCCCAACACCATCTGCAAGAAGGGCCATATCGGCGTCGTATCCCGCTCCGGCACCCTGACATATGAAGCCGTCAGCCAGCTGGTCTCCCATAACCTCGGCCAGACCTCGGCCGTCGGCATCGGCGGCGACCCGGTCAAGGGCACCGACTTCATCGACGTCATGCGCGAGTTCAGCAAGGATTCCGAGACCCTTGCCGTCGTCATGATCGGCGAGATCGGCGGCAGCGGCGAAGAGGAAGCCGCCGCCTGGATAGCCGAGAATATGCCCGAAAAGCCTGTCGTCGCCTTTATCGCCGGACGCACAGCACCTCCGGGAAAGCGCATGGGTCATGCCGGCGCCATCATCTCGGGCGGCAAGGGCACAGCCGCCGGCAAGACGGCCGTCCTTGAGAGCCACGGCATCCGTGTTGCCGAAACGACGAGCAAGATCGGCGACCTCATGGTCGAGGCCCTTAAAAAGGCCGGCCTTTACGAGAAGTGCCTGATCGACTGATCGCCCCGCAATTTCCGCGCATCCCCCGGCATTAAAAATAAAATAATCAGAGGTGCTGAGCTTTGAGCGAATTAATGATAATGTTCCAGATCATAGCCCTGGGCTATCTTCTGGGAAGCATAAAAATAAAGGGCCTGCAGCTGGGTTCTTCCGGCGTGCTTATCGTCGCCCTGATCTACGGTCATTTTGGCTTCACCGTTCCCGGTATCCTGCGCAACCTGGGCCTTATCGCCTTCGTTGTGTCGGTCGGCTTTATCGCCGGGCCGGTGTTCTTCCGCAACTTTAAGAGCAAGGCCTTTGCCTATATCCTGCTCGGCGTGCTGGTCATCGTCCTCGGCGGCGCGACCACCATCATCGGCATGAAGCTGCTCAATATCCCCACCCCGCTGGCCATCGGCATGTTCTCCGGCGCACTGACAAGTACGCCAGGTCTGGCCGCCGCCATCGAGGCGACCGGAAGCGACCTTGCTTCGGTCGGCTATGGCATAGCCTATCCCTTCGGCGTTCTGGGCGTCGTCCTTTTTGTCCAGCTGCTGCCCAAGCTGGCCCATGCCAATATGGAGGAAGAGGTCAAGAAGATCTCCCTGCCCCCGCTGGAGGATGAAGGCATGACGGCTTCCGGCAAGCCCCTCAAGGTGCTCGAGCGTTCGGGCTTCCTTTCGATATCGCTGGCCATAATCCTCGGCCTTGTCATCGCTGACATCACCCTCCCCCTGCCCGGCGGCGGCTCCTTCAGCCTCGGCACATCGGGCGGCCCCCTTCTGACCGGACTCCTTTTCGGACACTTCGGAAAGATCGGAAAGTTTTCGCTTAAAGTCCCGACAGGTACTCTCGAGACCATGCGTGAGTTTGGCCTTGTCGTGTTCCTTATGGGCGCAGGCATCAATGCCGGTGCGGGCTTTGTCGAGGTCCTTAAAGAGCATGGCGTCGGACTCTTCTTTGCCGGTGCGGCCATCACACTTGTCCCGATGATAGTCTGCTATCTGGTGGCCAAGCATGCCCTCAAGCTCGACCTGCTCAATAACCTCGGCGCCATATGCGGCGGTATGACCAGTACCCCCGCCCTGGGCAGCCTGATAACGGTATCCGGGACAGAGAACGTGGCCGCGTCCTATGCCGCCACCTATCCTGTCGCACTGATCTTCGTTGTTCTGTGCGCCCAGTTCATGGCCATATTGTTCTAAAATAATTTCCACAGCCTGTGGAATGTGAATTAAAAGCAAGGGCAGCGCCGTAAGGCGCTGCCCTGATACGGTTTTTGAAAAAGTCTATAATACAAACCTTCCGCAGGCCGGACTAAATC
>CAKUAK010000008.1 GCA_934636325.1 uncultured Eubacteriales bacterium | reverse complement strand
TAGATCCGCCCGGCTCCTGTCCGGGCGGATCCATTCGCCGCTTCCGCGGCGGCTCGCTTTCCCTCGCAAGAGACCGCAAGCCGACCTGCTCTTTTATTTCTTCTTATACCTCCAGCTTGCCCCACTCACGAAGATATTCTTCCTTCGTCATGGGCGGCTTGCAGGTCTCTTTGATGTGCATGCCGGTCTCGGCGCCGTCGGCCAGCAGGTCGATGGCCGAGCAGACCAGGGCCTTGGCGGCCGTCAGATATGCCAGATCGGTGTTGACCATGCGATAGCTCTCGCCGTGGAATGTGCCGGAGGCGCCGCCGATATTAGCCTGGACAGCAGGCATGATGGCCTGAACATCGGCACAGTCGGACGATCCGCCGCCGCGCTCTGCCGATGCGGGGGCTGCATGCTCCTCGCCAAGCAGCATGACAAGATTCTTATAAATTACATCCTCGAGCTCGGGGTAAGAGATACCGGGCATATATCCGGGGATATCGGTGATTATCGTTTCGGCTCCGACGGCCATTCCGCCGGCCTCAAAGGCCCTTGTCACCTTGGCCGATGCCTCGAGTATGGCCTTGGCCGATGCGCCGCGAACATATGTCTCGATACGGACGTCGGCGGGAACGACATTGACCAGGTCGCCTCCCTTTGTGATGATGGGATGGACGCGGATATGGTCGGAATCGAGGAAGGTCTCGCGCTGGGCATGAACGGCCATCAGGCCGATCTCGGCGGCGTTGAGGGCATTGATGCCCAAATGGGGCGCGCCGCCTGCGTGGGCTTCCTTGCCCTTATACTGGATGAGCTTGCCGACCATGCCGTTGCCGACACCGCCCGAGCGGGCCTTGATCTCGCTGTATGTATCCTCGCCCTCAGTGGCCATGGTGTGCTGCATTATCATTATGTCGATATCATCCATGACGCCCAGGGCGATGAACTCCTGCTTGCCGCCCAGAAGGGATATCTTGCCCTGCTTCTTGAGCTCGTTGCGGTATTCGATCTCGACATATTCCTCGGCGGGAACGGCCATGACGACGATATCGCCCGAAAGCTCGGACATGATATCTGTGTCGGCCAGCGCGGCCGAAACACCGGCGATACCGGCGATCATGGCGTGATGGCCGCAGCAGTGGGCCGCGCCCGTTACCGGATCGGCGGCGACATGGCCGGGGACGACGACGGCGTCGAGCTCGCCCATGACGGCAACGCGGAGCTTGCTCTCCTTGCCCTTAAAAGGTGCGATGACGCCTGTGATGCCGACCTTGTCTGTATATTTGACCCCCAGCTTATCGAGGAAGTCGGTGAACTTCTTTGCTGTTTTGAACTCTTTATAGCCCAGTTCGGGCTCGTTATAAATGCTGTTGCCGAGGGCTGTAATCTCTTCGGCATGCTTATCGATAGCCGCAATGGCGGCCTCTTTGAGCTGCTGTCTTGTTTTTGCCATGTTTTCCTCCATTTTCTGATCTGCGTTCTGCGTTTATTATACACCAATATAAAGATCCCAGTCCGCGGATGTAAATTCCATTCACCAAAGCGCCTATACTTGCCGCTGCTTTTTTGGTCATTTGACATAACGTGAAGTTCGGACATCGTTTTTTTCAAAAACCCCTTTACAAAATAAAACGGAATGTGTATAATAAACAAGCACTTTAAAGTGCTGCGATATAGGGGTATAGCTCAGTTGGTAGAGCAGCGGTCTCCAAAACCGCGTGCCGAGGGTTCAAGTCCTTCTGCCCCTGCCATTTGGCCGTGTAGTTCAGTTGGTTAGAACGCTAGCCTGTCACGCTAGAGGTCGACGGTTCGAGCCCGTTCACGGTCGCCAGTCTTGCTGTTGTAGCTCAGTAGGCAGAGCACGTCATTGGTAATGACGAGGTCGGCAGTTCGAATCTGCTCAACAGCTCCACTGATGAATAACCTGTTTTCAAGCGATTGAAAACAGGTTATTTTTTTGCTCTTGCGGCCTCAGACGGAGCCCCTGCGGCCGTCGAAGTATTTTATCAGACCGTATATCAGCTCTACCTCCTCGGGCGTATAGCCGTCGAGACTGACGCTGGCCGATGTCTGAAGGCCCAGCAGATAATCGGCCGACACATGAAAGAGCTTGGCCAGCGACACGACATACTGGGTCGTCGGCATGGATATGCCCATCTCCCAGGCGTTGACGCTGCTGCGCGTGACATCGAGTTTTTTTGCCAGCTGGGCCTGGGAATATCCGGCCTGCTCGCGCAGATGCTTAATTTTATCGCAAATCATATTGAACCGCATGTCTCCTTTTTGTCCATTATAATTTGCACAATGTGATGTTTAATTATCATATCATGTATAGTTTAATTGACATAAATGCAATTAAAGCCTATACTGTCGATACAGCCGGGGAGGCCCGGCCCGGCGGCGGCCGCCGTGTGGGAGGCCTTATGGTGAGACCTTACAAAATCCGGCCCGATTTTTTGGCGAAGTTTTTATGCTGCCTTCACTATTCATTCGCCATTTTGTAACCTATTTTGAACCTCGTTCGTTTATAATTTTTTTATATGGTTTATTTGGATATTTGGGATACTTATTGCCACAGGAGGCGAAACAAATGGATGCGCTGCTTCTCTCCGCGCTCAAAACGCTTTTTGACAACACATCCGACATAATGTTCATCAAGGATACCGATCTTCGGTATGTCGCCGTATCGCCCAGCTTCATTCAGGTCATGAACGTCAGGGACGCCGGGGCGGTCATCGGCTGCACCGACGCCGACATTTTTCCGAACGACCCGGAGATAGCCCGGCGGTATATGGACGACGACCGTATGATCCTTTCCACCGGCTGCGACAAGATCGGCTATGTCGAGCCCCTTCCCGGCGAGGGCGGCGCCGGCCGCTTCTGCTCGACCTCAAAATACGTCATCCACGACGAGACCGGCCGGGCCGTCGGGCTTTACGGCACATCGAGGGATATAACCTATGAGCTGCGGCTTTCAAAGGAGAACGACCGCCTGCGCTGGGAGGATATTCATCTCAAATCGGCGCTGAGCAGCACGACGGTGTCGGTCTGGGAATACGATGTCAGCGGCGACACACTTTACAGGATCGACAGCTCGACCCCAAAGGCCGTTGCCTCGGGTCTGCCCGACGGGCTGCTGCGCACCGGGCTGGTCCACCCCGATTCCCGCGCCGATCTTGTCCGGGCCCTCGATTCGCTCCGCTCGGGCGACCTTGAAGGCGACCTCGTCCTAAAGACCCCCGGAGACGACGACTGTGCCTGCCGTTATCAACATGTACATTTCCGCACCCTTTTCGCCGGGGACAACACGCCCTATAAGGCGCTTATCGTCAGCGAGGACATAAGCGATATGCAGCGCGCCCGCATGAGCTATGAGCAGGAGATCGGATATCGCCTGGCCATGACGCCGGGGATATATTCCTCCGGCCTGCTGGATCTTTCGGCCGACCGGGTCCTGCAATGCAGCATCGTCCCGCCGCTGCCCATGCTCCAGGAGGACTGGCGGGGCATGACGGTCGGGGAGTTTTCCTCAAAGCTCCATTCGCTGCTGGTTATCGATAGCAGCCCGAACCTCGCCGGAGCTGGCGTCGATTCGGCCTTTCTCATCAAAATGTTCGAATCCCACCGCCATACCTCGCCGGCCGAGTTTCTCTGCCGGACGACGAGCGGCACGAGATGGTGCAAGGACCGCAGCGATTTCATGATCGATCCCTCCAACGGCCATCTTATGATGACCTTCTCGATCATCGACATCGAAGAACAGAAGAAGGCCGAATACCAGCTGCGCATAGCTGCCGAGCGTGATACCATGACCGGCCTTCTCAACCATGATTTCACCATCAGGAAGGCTGCGGCGGCCTTGGCCGAAGAGCCAGAGGCCCTTCACGCCCTTTTCTGCATAGACATAGATCATTTCAAGAATGTCAACGATACCTTCGGCCATTTGAGAGGCGATGAGGTCATCATCAATCTTTCGCACATAATACGTGATTCCTTCCGTTCGACAGATATCGTCGGGCGTGTCGGCGGCGACGAGTTCCTTGTGCTCATGAAAAATGTGCCCGACGCCGACATCGTAAAGCGCAAGGCCGGCGATCTGGTCCGGGCGCTGGAATACCGCTGTACCGTCGACGGAACGTCGGTCGATATCTCGGCCAGCGTAGGCGTGGCAATATGCCGTGGAGGGGATCCGACCTATGAACAGCTCTTCTCCCGCGCCGACTCGGCCCTTTATGACGCCAAGCGCGCCGGGCGTGACGGTTTTGTCCTCTCCTTCGACGGCGAATAGCCGCGATACACATATCGGTTTGCCCAAAAATCCGCGCGGACGCAGATATTTCCGGCGGTCTTTTGACAGTAATGCCCCGTCCCCCACATCACGCGGGAGACGGGGCTTTCGGCTTTCAGACCGGTATTTCGGCCTGCTTACAGCTGATTTTCAGCCTTCTGGACCAGCTTCTTGACCATCTGGCCGCCGATGGAACCGGCCTGGCGGCTCGTCAGGTCGCCGTTATAGCCTTCCTTGAGGTTGACGCCGACCTCGCGGGCGGTCTCCATCTTGAAGTTATACAGGGCGTTCTTGGCCTCGGCGGAAAGGTTTGTCTTGTTGTTGCTTGTCATCTCGATCTTTCTCCTTTTTCTTTTGTGCCCTTACCGCTTCCTGCTCATGGAGTAAAAAACGGTAAAGGCTTTCTATATGAGCGCCCCGGGTCTTCCCGGGTCACGTTCATATTATCTGAGTCTTTCGGCGGCATATAACAAGAAATATATGCCATGCTCCATGGCCCGAGCGTCGGAGAGCGCGAGCCTGCCGCTTCAGGACAGGCGGTCGGTCATCTGCTCCATTGCCCTGACGGCCTTTTTGGCCTGCGACTTGAGCTGGCGCGAGTTGATCATGCCCATTTCCTCGGCCGCGATGCCCGCGGCTGCGCCCAGCGCCGCACCGGCGGCCATTGTCATAACTACGTTCTTCATTTTCATCGGTAACACCTCCGGATATATCATCTGCCGTTTTAAAGAAATACTGCCCGGGAATTACTGGCTGTGCTCTACCCGCCAGCGGATCTCCTCCTCAAGGCTGCTTCGGTCGGGCATGGCCGCGCCGGTGCCCCTGCGCCTTTTATCGGGCCGCATGCCGGCCGGCGGAATGACATTCGGTTCGGGCCTATCTTTTTTTGCCTTTTTATGGCTCATATTTATCGCCTCCCATTTGAATTTTCCCCGCTTATGTGGTACAATATTATGACATTTGAAAAATCATCGCTTTACCTATCATTTCTTTAGAGAGGTCAATATATGTTTGAAAAACTGGCTGAAGTAGAAAAAAGGCTCAATGAGATAGAGCTGGCGCTGCAGGACGGCGATCTTTACAACGACCCCAAACGGGCGGCCGAGCTGCTGCGCGAGCAGAAGGAGCTGACCCCCGTCGTCGAGGCCTTCCGCGCCTATAAGCAGGCCCAGGCCGACCTTGAGACGGCCCAGGAGCTTCTGCACGACGACGACCCCGACATGCGCGACATGGCCTTTGCCGAGGTCGACGAGGCCAAGACACGCATGGCCGAGATCGAAGAGCAGATCAAGATCCTTCTGCTGCCCAAGGATGTCAACGACGACAAGAACGTCATCGTCGAGATCCGCGGCGGCGTCGGCGGAGACGAGGCCGCGCTTTTTGCCGCCGACCTTTTCCGCATGTATTCGATGTACGCCGACCGCAAGCGCTTCTCGATCGAGGTCATGAATATAAACGAGACCGAGGGCGGCGGAATAAAAGAGATCAGCTTCCTTGTCGAGGGCCGCGGCGCATGGGCGCGCTTCAAGTTCGAGAGCGGCACCCACCGCGTCCAGCGCGTCCCCGAGACCGAAAGCTCGGGCAGGATACACACCTCGGCGGCCACCGTCGCCGTTCTTCCCGAGGCCGAAGAGGTCGAGATCGAGATCAACCCCGCCGACCTTCAGATCGACACCTACCGTTCGGGCGGCGCGGGCGGACAGCACGTCAATAAGACCGAATCGGCCATCCGCATAACCCACATCCCCACCGGCGTCGTCGTCGAGTGCCAGGACGAGCGTTCGCAGTATAAAAATAAAGACAGGGCCATGAAGATCCTGCGCTCCAAGCTCTATGAAGCCAAGCAGCAGGAGCTTGAAAAAGAGCGCGCCGGCGAGCGCCGCTCTCAGGTCGGCTCGGGCGACCGCTCCGAGCGCATACGCACATACAACTATCCCCAGGGCCGCGTCACCGACCATCGCATCGGCCTGACCCTTCACAAGCTGGAGGCCGTCATGAACGGCGATCTCGACGAGATCATCGACGCCCTTATCGCCGCCGATCAGGCCGAAAAGCTCAAGGGAGAGCAATAAACCGCAAAACGGAGGTCTCCATCATGGAAACAAGACTTCTTAAGGCATCGGAGGGAGCATACGCCGAGGCGGCGCGTCAGCTGATGGCCGGGGAGGTCGTCGGCATACCGACCGAGACGGTGTACGGCCTTGCCGCCGACGCCCTTGATCCACAGGCTGTGGAAAAAATATTCATCGCCAAGGGCCGCCCCCAGGACAACCCTCTTATCGTCCATATCGCAAGATGGGATCAGCTGCCCCTTGTCGCCCGCGACATCCCCGAGGAGGCCTATACCCTCGGCCGCGCCTTCTGGCCCGGGCCGCTGACCATGATACTCAAACGCTCGGAGGCCATACCCGATGTGGTGACGGCCGGGCTGGATACCGTCGGCATCCGCATGCCTTCACACCCGGCGGCCCACAGGATAATAGAGCTGAGCCACCCGCTGGCCGCGCCGTCGGCCAACACCTCGGGGCGTCCGTCTCCGACGGCGGCAAGCCATGTCTATGAGGATATGAAGGGCCGCGTGCCCCTCATCATCGACGGCGGCCGTTCGAGCGTCGGTGTCGAATCGACGGTCGTCGACATGACCGGCGGAACGGCAAAGGTACTGCGCCCCGGCGCGATAACCGAAGAGATGATAGCCGCCGTCCTCGGCCGCGCCCAGACCGATATCGCAACAAAGGTCGGCCTTGCCGAGGGCGAAAAGCCGAAATCACCCGGCATGAAATACCGCCATTACGCCCCCAAATCGCCGGTGGTCCTCTATGAGGGCGCGCCGGAGGATACCTTCCGCGCCATAGCCGCCGACGCCGGGGAGAGCGACGGCATAATATGCTTCGACGAATATAAGGACGAGCTGCGCGCCCGCGGCCTTCACCGGGTATACTCCCTCGGTCCTTCGTGGGATCACGCCAGCCACAGCAGGCGGATATTCTCGGTTCTGCGCAGGTTCGATTCGACAAAGGCCCAACGCATCCTGGCCCAATGCCCCCGCGAGTTCGGCGGCGGAGAGGGCACGGTCAACCGCATGCGCAAATCGGCCGGCTTCACCTGTGTAAAATGCGGAAAAAAACAGATAATAGGTGTGACCGGCTCCAGCGGCTCGGGCAAGAGCAGCTTCTGCCGCGCGCTGGCCGAGGGCCGCGGCGATATCAGAGTCATCGATGCCGACCAGGTCTATCACGGTCTTTTGGCCGACCCCGAAAGCTCACTTTCGGCAAAGCTGATCGAGGCCTATCCCGGCTGCGGCGAGAATGGGATTGTCATCCGCAAAAAGCTTGCCGCCATCGTTTTCGGCGACCCGCAGAAGCTGCGGGCCCTCAACGAGATGACCCACGCCGCCGTGCTTGAAAAAATGCTGGCCGAGGCCGGCGCATGTCCCCAGAGCTATGTTGTCCTCGATGTGCCCCTTTTATTTGAAAGCCGCCTTGACCGTTTCT
Organism: uncultured Eubacteriales bacterium; assembly: GCA_934636325.1. Classification (GTDB taxonomy): domain Bacteria; phylum Bacillota; class Clostridia; order Oscillospirales; family Butyricicoccaceae; genus RGIG1902. Next base: position 1,111 of record CAKUAK010000008.1, on the reverse strand, counting down.
GCACGATGACGGTAGGGGTCATCGCCGACCGCCGGACAGCCCTCGCCCGCATAGCCTCACGCGACGGCCTGAGCCGCAGCGACGCCTCACAGCGCATGAAAAATCAGCCGCCGCGGACATATTACATACGCCGCTGCGACCTCTGCGTCGAAAATAACGGCAATGCAGAGCAGATCAAAGAGGCTGCGATTTCCTTCAGAGACAAATATTTGCCTGTCCTTTAGTCTTATATACATCGCCCCCGGGGTCATACTAACCCCGGGGGTGTTCTTTTTGCATCACGAAACAGATGATATCTGCCGCGATATCGACCAGAACGGCGACGCCGCCATCGGCGGGCGTCTCCACTGTCTGACCATAATCGGCCAGATCGAGGGTCATGTAGAGCTGGGCGGCCAGACCAAAACGACCAAATACGAGCATATACTTCCGCTTCTCACCGCCATCGAAGAGAGTTCCGACACCGATGGGCTGTTGATACTCCTGAACACGGTGGGCGGCGATGTGGAGGCCGGGCTGGCCATCGCCGAGCTGATATCGGGCATGAGCAAGCCGACGGTATCCCTTGTTCTGGGCGGCGGCCATTCGATCGGCGTGCCGCTGGCCGTTTCGGCGCGGCGCAGCTTTATCGCTCCCACCGCCTCCATGACGCTGCACCCCGTCAGGATGTCGGGGACGGTCATGGCCATCCCCCAGACGATGGAATATTTCCGCAAGATCGAAGAGCGGGTCGTCGGCTTCATATGCTCGCAGAGCCGGATAAAGCCCGACGTTCTGCGCGGCCTCATGCGGCGCACCGACCAGCTGCTGGGCGACGTCGGGTCGGTGGTATACGGCAAAGAGGCCGTCGAGCTTGGGCTCTGCGACGCCGTCGGCTCGCTGCGGGACGCCCTCGGATGTCTGCGGCAGATGGTAAAGGAGGGGCAGGATGGAAGGATATGAGCCTTTCGGCACGGCGCCGGGGATGATAGTTCCTTATACCTATTCGTTCCCGTCGATCGCCGGTTCGGATATCCCCCGCGAGTTCCGCGGGCGCGGGGACACCCACCGGCTGACCGATTCGATATTCATGACCGACCTCGAATATTATCTCGTCCCCTATATGTAACAG
>CAKUAK010000007.1 GCA_934636325.1 uncultured Eubacteriales bacterium | reverse complement strand
CATGTCATGGCAAATCATTACGCCGCAATTCCGGCGCGGCGCAGAAGCGCCGTGATGGCGACACCCGGAAGGGGGGCGCAGATATGCCTTCCCCTTGAGGGGAAGGAGTCGGGCTCGCCCGACGGATGAGGTGGAAGAATATACCGATTTGTATGTTCATGCGGAAAAGTACAGATAAGAGATCATGACCAAAGCCCCCCTTGTGTAAGGGAAAAACCATATTTATATTGACATCAAAAGACGAGTATGGTAGTATACATACAGAGGTTAGCAAACGCTAACCCAAAAAGACGGCCGAAAGGCTGTTTATTTAAAACGCACGGTTAGCTGTGACTAACCTTTTGAAGGTGCGTTTTTCTTTGGCAGCACGGTTAGCTATGACTAACCGACTGGGAGGAGGCGGGGTCATGAATAAGCTCCTGGCATTCGAGGCAGGCCCTGTGTCCTCGCGCAGGCGTCTTGAGATCATTACGGCCGACAGCTGCGCCCCGGTGATATTCGGGGTGAAGCCGTCGAACATGGTGGCCTTTGACCGCCGCGCCCCCGGGTATGACGATCGATGGTTCGATCATCTTTGCCGATCCTTTGCAAGGGCGGGGATAGCCTCCTATGTGCTTTGCTCCTGCCCGGCACGCCATCTGGTGCTATTTTTCCGCCCGGGCATGCTGCGGGATCATCTTAACGACCCCGAGACAAAGGCGATTCTGCTGAAAGAGGGCTATCGCGCGGGCGGCACGGTGTCGGAAATGATAGCCCGGCTGGCGTCGAGGATCGGCGGCGGGAGGGAATTTCCCCACGAGATCGGCCTGTTTCTGGGGTATCCGGCGCATGATGTGGCCGGATTCATACAGAACAACGGTAACGGAGGGGTCGGCTGCGGCTATTGGCGGGTCTATCATGACCCCGAGGGCGCAAAGCGGCGCTTCGCTCTTTATGACAAATGCCGCGATATGATATCTGATATGCTTACGGAAGGCCGAAGCCTTTCAAATATATTGACAACCGGAGGAAAATATAATGAAAATGTCTGTGATCTATTGGTCGGGAACGGGTAATACATCGGCTATGGCAAACGCTATCGCCGAGGGCGCAAAGGAGGCCGGCGCAGAGGTAAAGCTGCTTGAGGTCGGTTCGGCTTCGGCCGCCGACGTAAGCGACGCCGATCTGGTCGCCTTGGGCTGCCCTGCAATGGGAGCCGAAACACTTGAGGACGGCGAATTCGAGCCCTTCTATGAGAGCGTCAAAGCCTCTCTGGGCGGCAAAAAGACAGCTCTGTTCGGCTCTTACGGGTGGGGAGACGGCGAATGGATGCGCACATGGCAGGATGATGCTTCGGCAGCCGGAGCGGTCGTCTTCCGCGGCGAGGGCCTTATCCTCAACGAGGCACCCGATGCCGCCGGGATCGACACCTGCAAGGCATATGGAAAGGAGTTCGCGCAGCAGTAATAAGGGAATAGAGAGCGAGGATGGGCCTGGATAAACCGACAGTTGTTGAGGGAAAACAGGCGTAAGGCAGTTTGCCTTCTGGAAGCTGTGGTACAGCCGTATCCTGCCGCATTTTAAGCGCAGGCAGAGGCTGCCTCACCGCCGCAAAGAAGAAAACACATAGATTTGAATAAATATACAGCCGCCCCGGCCGGATATCCGGGGCGGCTGTGCGCTTTATCAACGGTGCAGCCTCGCATGGTATATGTCAACTATCTCAGAAAGAATATCGCTATGGATAAAATCCCGTGGGTAAACAATATTTATCTCACGTATCATGCTGAGATTTTCAATCGGAACGGTCTGGAAATGGTCCTTGCGGACATCATCTATACATGCGTTTTTAGAGATTATCGTTACCCCGAAATTGCTCTTTACGAGCTCCTTTATCGTGTTGAGATTGTCCATTTCAAGTATGATATTGAAGGATTCGATGGTTTCTCCGCGCGAAAGAAGCGCCGTTTCAAACAGGGTCCTTGTCCCTGAATTGGGAAGACGCAGTATCAACCGTTCCTTTTTCAGGCGGTCGACCGAGACCATCGGGTATTTCGATATCGGGTTTTCGTTGGCTGCCGCCATAACAAGATAGTCGGTGTCAAGAAGGATGGAGATGAGGTCCGGGTCGGTTATCATGCCTTCAATGATGGCAAAGTCGATCTCGAATTCCTTCAGTTTAGTATAAAGATTATTTATTGTATCAGAAATAATAGTTATGCGAATGGAGGGGTTTTGGATACCATATAGGGCCAGCACCTGAGAGATCATATTACTCTCGGCGGTAGGAGTGACGCCGACCGTTATATGACGTACCGAGCGCTGCTCGTCCTTTAACTGCTGGATCATGAGAGAGTACAATCCGTTCATTTTTTTGGCGTAATTTACGACGATATCGCCTTGTGGAGTTATTTTAAGGCCCTTGTTTGTTCTTGTAAAGAGCTTAACTCCAAGAGCCTCCTCAATGCTTTTTATATGCTGCGACACTGCCGGCTGTGTCAGAGAGAGGTTCTTGGCACTCTTTGTGAGATTAAGCGTTTCGGCAACGCTCAAAACGGTTTTAAGCTTCGAATCTATCACGTGTAAGCCCCCGATATAAAATAAAATTATATATATAAAGAAAATTCTAATTTTATTTTATCACAATAGCTGTATATAATCAATAATAACATGACGGCAAATGACAAGCCGCTTTGGCTATATTTTTTCGGGAGGTTTTAGGAAGATGACGAGAGCTTTGCTTGAGGGGATGAGCTTTGGTTCGAGAACGATGCTGTCGCTGTCGCTTTCGTTGTTCGGGGGTTTTTCGGTAACTCGGGTGACAAAGCGAATGAGACTGCCGGACGTCAGCGGATATATTATTGCCGGGATATTGATGGGCCCGTATTTTCTTGATCTTATCCCGTCTGCTTTTATTGCTGGGACGGATTTTATAAGCGACATTGCCCTTTCTTTTATTGCTTTCAGAGTAGGACAGTTTTTCCTTGCCGATACACTTAAAAGCTCGGGGAAGTCCATGGTAATAGTCACACTTTGGGAATCGGTCCTGGCCGCCGCTTTGGTCGCGCTTATGATGAAGTTTTTCTTTAAAGCTTCGACCCCTCTTGCACTTATAACAGGGGCAATTGCTTCGGCGACGGCACCGGCAAGCACCATGATGACGATACGCCAGTATGATGCCAAAGGCCCGTTTGTCGATCTCCTGCTTCAGGTCATTGCCCTTGACGACGTTGTGGCGCTTTTACTTTTCTCACTTGCCTCTGCGGCGGCGCAGGGCATGGAGGGCGGAAAGGCAAGCGTATGGGGATTTGTAACGCCGGTGCTGCTCAATATAGTAGCTGTGGCCGCCGGATTCGGTCTCGGATGGGTGCATTGCATAATTATGAAAAACCGCAGCCGGGATAACCGCCTGATCCTGACGGTAGCTCTGCTGCTGGCCGTGACAGGCGTATGCTCGATGCTGGATATCTCCCCGCTGCTGTGCTGCATGGCGCTCGGGGCCGCGATAATAAACAAAAGCGGAGACAGCGGGCTGTTCGCCCAGGTCGACGGTTTCTCACCGCCGATACTGGCCTGTTTCTTTATCTTCTCCGGCATGAGGATGGACATATCGGCGCTTAAAACGGTCGGGATCATGGGTGTGAGTTACTTTATCATGCGAATAGTCGGAAAATATCTCGGAGCTTATGCGGGATGCGCCCTGGCACACACCGACACAAAGACAAGAAGATATTTCGGCATGGCTCTTGTTCCGCAGGCCGGGGTATCCATTGGATTGGCATTCCTTGGGATGCGCATACTTCCGCCCCAGGTCGGAAGCGATCTTTGTACTATTATTTTAACCTCTTCGGTGCTGTACGAGCTCATTGGCCCGGCTTGCGCAAAGGGCGCGCTTATGCTCAGCGGGGTCATAAATAAAAGTTGACTCCGATAAGAAGGAATATGTATAATATATTTGAAAAAATATATTGGAGGTTCGGCATATGAAATACATGATGGACCGCGCATGGATGGAGATATCTCTCGATGCTATTGAAGAGAATTATCGCAGGGTAAAACATGACATCGGCGATAAATGCCGCATTTTGGCCGTTATAAAGGCAAATGCCTATGGTTTGGGTGCGGTGTATCTCGCTAAATTCCTCGAGGGTCTCGGCTGTGAGTTTTTTGCCGTTGCCTGTATCGAAGAGGCGGTCGAGCTTAGGGATGCCGGAGTAAAGGGAAACATACTTACACTCGGCCCTGTTTTGCCGGAGCATCTTGAGATTGCCTGTGAGAAGGATATAATAACTACGATCATCTCGCTTGATCATGCCGAAAAACTTTCGGCCCGTGCGCAGCAGCTCGGGCTTACGATAAGGGGGCACATCGCAGCCGATTCCGGCTTAGGCCGCTTTGGTCTTGTGCTCGAGGGCAGGGTCGATGCGGCTGTTGACGAAGCCGCATATATTGCCGGGCTGCCGGGAATAAAGGCAGAGGGCACCTTTACCCACTATACTGCGGCCGATCTGCCCCGCGGAGATGAGTTTAATAAGCATCAGATCGGTCTTTTCGACGAGTACACCGAAAAGCTGGCCGCCCGCGGCCTCAAGCTCACTAAGCACAGCGCAAGTTCATATTTCACGGCGATATATCCCGAATGTCATAATGATTATGTCCGCATAGCCTCGCTGCTGCTTGGTATTGACGCCCCTGCGCCGAGAGGTACGGTGTGTGAGATGGCGGTGCAGCTTAAATCGAGGATATATCAGATAAAAGAGCTTGGCCCGGGACGCCCGGTCAGCTACGGACCGATAGCCCATACTCTGCGTCGAACAAGGATCGCAGTGGTCCCCATAGGGTATGCCGACGGCCTGCGCCGCACGATACAGAATAAGGCCAGCCTGTTGGTGAACGGGCAATGGGCGCCCATTATCGGCAAGATATGCATGGATTATCTTATGCTTGATGTTACGGACATCGACGCCGACGAGGGCGACGATGTCGTCGTTATCGGACGGTCTGGCGACGAGGATCTTAAGATGTATGAGATGGCGGATCTTTATGGCGCAACGGTCGGAGAGGTCGTTACTGCCATAGCACCTCGTATTCCGCGATTTTATACAAGAAACGGCGAGATCGTCGGCCGCATGGACAGCTGAATGGGGTAAAACAAAGAGTTGTATTGAAGAAAAATATTGCATATTGATATCAAAACACCCCCGGAAGCAAATGCTTCCGGGGGTGTTCCATTGACCGTATCATTGATCTCTGTGCCTGCGGAGGGTGGGCTTGCGCGGCAGGCGGATACGCGGCAGCGTAAGGCCAAATATCAGGGGAAATATCTCAAGCCTGCCGAAAAGCATGTCGGCGATGAGCACCAGCTTCGAGAACGGAGAGAAGGCGGCAAAGTTGCCGATCGGGCCGACAAGGCCGAGACCGGGGCCGATGTTGTTGAGGCAGGCCGCCATAGCAGTAAAGGTCGTTTCAAGATCAAATCCGTCGAGAGAAAGGATGATGACGCTCACGGCGGCGATAAAGAAATAAACGGCAAGGTACATGTATGCGCCGGTCACCGTCGAATCGGAAAGGGGCTTTTCATCCATGGTCACTGTTTTTACCATGCGGGGATGGAGCATGCGCTTGATTTCGGCCTTGGCGGCTTTGCCGATTATCAGCAGGCGCGAGACTTTAAGGCCGCCGCCTGTCGAGCCGGCGCTTGCACCGACAAACATGAGAAGCACCAGCAGCGCCTTTGAAAATGACGGCCAGAGGTTGAAATCGGTGGTGGCGTATCCGGTCGTTGTCATTACGGTCGACACCTGAAAGGCCGAATATCGAAGGGAGGTGAAGAAGCCGCCGGTCATGGGCATGATATTGAATGCAATGACAACCGAGGCCGTCACCATTATGCCAAGATACCACCACAGCTCTTCATTCCTGAAGGCGGCGCGGAAGTTGCGCAGCAGCAGGAAGTAAAAAAGGTTGAAGTTTATCCCGAACAGCGCCATGAAGATGGTTATGATCCAGTCAATATAAGCGCTGTTATAATAGGCGATAGAGGCATTTTTGCAGGAGAAGCCTCCTGTGCCGGCCGTGCCGAAGGTGTGGATGGCACTGTCGAAGGCCGGCATGCCACCTAAGATGAGCAGCACAAACTGCACGATGCTCAGGCCGATATAAATCTTATAGAGTATCTTGGCTGTATCCTTGAGCTTGGGGGCCAGCTTGCCAACAATGGGGCCGGGGACCTCGGCACGCATGATGTGCATCGAGCGCCGGTCTGAAAGCGGTATGATGGCCATAGCGAATACCAGGACACCCATGCCTCCGACCCAGTGGGTAAAGCTGCGCCAGAAGAGCAGGCCGTGGGGAAGCACCTCGACGGCCGGGAGTATGCTCGATCCGGTGGTCGTGAAGCCGCTTACGATCTCAAAAAGGCTGTCGATATAGGAGGGGATCCAGCCGCTTATGTAGAAGGGCAGCGCGCCGATGGCCGAAAGGCCGATCCAGGCCAGAGAGACGACGGCGAAGCCCTCTCGGGCGTAAAAGTTGGTGTCCTCCGGCTTTTTGTATGTCATGAGCCAGCCGACAAGGGCGGCGAAGGCCGCCGAGATGAGGAACTCGATCGCGCAGCCGTCGCGGTATATGAGAGAAATAAGAAGCGGGAAGAGAAGAAGGGCCGATTCGACCTTGATTATCTTGCCCGTGAGATATACTACCATCCGGCGGTTCATATCGTGTGCCCCCGCTGAAGTATTTCCGAAAGATCATCGAAGCGGCGGTTGGTCGTAACGATGATGACCCGGTCGCCTTCGGATATGACGTCGCGGCCGCCGGGGATGATGGTCTTTCCGCCGCGTGAGATGCTGGCGATAAGTATATTGGGCTTGAGGGTTATGTCCTTGAGGGGCACATCGAGCATGGGGAAGGTCCGGTTGACGCGGAACTCCAGCGCCTCGACGGCACCGCCGACAAGGCGGTGAAGGGTCTCGACATTGCTGCCGAGGGTGTTCTGCATCGAGCGGACATATCTGACGATAAGGTTGGCCGTCAGGGCGCGGGGCGAGATGATGCTCTCGAGCCCGGTGCTTTCGGCGATGGCCGTCAGGGTCGGGCGGTTGACCTTTGCGATGACCTTGCCGCTTATGCAGGACTGGGCGTAAATGCCGAGGATTATGTTCTCTTCGTCAAGGCCGGTGAGGGCGACCAGAGCGTCCATATCCTTTATGCCCTCTTCGTTGAGAAGCTCGGGATCGGTGCCGTCGCCGCATATGACCATGGCGCGGGGCAGGAGCTGGCCCAGCTCGGCGCAGCGGTCTGGGTCGACGTCGGTTATCTTGACCTTTGCACCGTTATCGAGCAGCATGCGGGCGAGATAGAAGCTGATGCGGCCGCCTCCGACTATCATTACGTTTCTTGCCTCGGGCAGGATGGTGCCCAGGAAGGCGAAGAAATCGAGCATATCGCGGGCCGGGGCGATGACGCTTATCTTGTCGCGGGCGTGAAGCATGAAATTGCCGTCGGGGATGATGACCTCTGTTCCGCGCTGGACGGCGCAGATAAGGGCTTTGGCCTTGAACAGCTTGTGCAGATCGCGGAGATATACCCTGTCGAGGGGAGAACCCTCGCGCAGCTTGAGCTCGGCGATCTCGACCCGGTTATTGGAAAAGGATTCGATCTTTATGGCCGATGGGAACTTGAGCAGATGGAAAAGCTCTGACGCCGCGGCCTTTTCGGGGTTGATGCTCATCGAGAGGCCCAGCTCGTCGCGCATGAATACCAGCTGGTCGCTGTATTCGGGGTTTCGCACCCTTGCGATCGTGTGCTTTGCCCCCAGCTTTTTGGCCACAAGGCAGCAGAGAAGATTTATCTCGTCCTGGCTGGTGCAGGCGATGAGTAGATCGGCCCGCGAGACGTCGGCCTCGAGCAGCACACGGTAGCTCGCACCGTTGCCGCAGATGCCCATTACGTCAAGGGAATTGACCGAGTTATCCACATTCTGTTGGTTTTTGTCGATGATGACGACGTCATGATCCTCGCCCGACAGCTGTTCTGCCAGGGTGCTGCCCACCTTACCGTTGCCGACAATGATGATACGCATAATTTTCAAATCTCCAAAACATTTTAAAACGTGGCGGCGCACCTTAATAATATACATATATACAGTGATATACGTCAGGTCCGGCGCCGGATATATCTATAAGGATAAAGATATCACAAAAAACCGTTTTGGGCAATGGATAGATGTAAGTATTGATTTTTTCTTAGCGTTATTGCCTTTGGCCGCGGCTTTTAGTATAATCAGTATATATTCTTTAGGAATTAAGGAGGAGATATCATGCAGTTCAACCAGCAGCGCGTATTGGACAGACTTTTCGAAATGATAAAGATCGACAGCCCCTCGTATGAAGAAGGGCCGATGACCGATTATCTTCAGAAGTATTTTGAGGACAGAGGCTATGAGGTATACCGCGATCAGGCCGGCAAGGCCATCGGCGGCGACAACTCGGGCAACCTTCTGATCCACTTCCCCGGAACACTGGAGGGCGAGGCCATCTGCTTCAACGCCCATCAGGACACAGTAGAGCCGGGCCGCGGCATCGAGCCTGTGTTTGAAAACGGCATCGTAAAGAGCAAAGGCGATACCATCCTGGCTGCCGACGACAAGTCGGGCATCGTTATGATGATGGAGGCCCTTGACGTCCTCAAGGAGACCGGCACGCCCCACAGGGATATGTATTATCTCTTTACCATATGCGAAGAGAACGGAATGCACGGCGCAAAGAACTTTGATTATTCCAAGCTGCCCGCAAAGAACATCTGCGCTCTTGACGGCGCCGGCAAGCTGGGCGGTCTGACAAAGTCGGGCGCCGGCAAGGACGCCCTTGAGATCACCTTCCACGGCAAGATGGCCCACGGCGGCATAGAGCCCGAAAAGGGCATCAATGCCATCGCTGTCGCGGCTTCGGCCATAAGCCGTATCAAGTTCGGCCGCATCGACCCCGAGACGACCTCCAACATCGGCCGCATCGAGGGCGGCGGAGCGACAAACGTCGTCACCGACGAGGTCAAGTTCACCTGCGAGGTCAGGTCCCATACACAGGAGCAGATCCAGCACCAGGTCGATATCATCGTCAAGGCCTGCCAGGATGCCGCCGCCGAGTTCGGCGCAACGGTCGACATCGACATCGACCATTTCTGCCCGCCGCACAAGCCCGATCCCAACTGCTTCATGACCCGCGCCATGGTCAAGGCTCTTGAGCTCGAGGGCATCACACCCGAGTTCAGGATCGGCAACGGCTCGGGCGATGCCAACATATTCTCCGGCCACGGCTATAACTGCTCGGGTATTTCGACCGGCATGAACGCCGTACATACCACCGATGAATATCTTATCATGGATGATTTCGCCAAGGCATTCAACGTCGTATGGCGTCTGATGACCGAAAAGCTCGACTAATTCATAGGTTTATCAGGTCAAACGGCAGAGCCGCCCCATACCGGGGCGGCTTTTTATATGGTTTTTTGGCTTATACAAGGGGCGGAGAATAAATATTCAGAAAAACGAAAGTTTTTTCAAAAAACTATTGCATTGCCGGAAAAGTGGTGCTATAATCACGCTTGTAGAATAAATATTCTCTCTTGCGGATGATTATCCACAAAGGGGAGAAAAGGAGTGTATTGAAATGACCTGTGCCAAGCACACGAAAAACGGCGTGAAGCAGCTTCTCAGCATAATTCTCGCCCTGGCGTTCGTCATTTCCTTCGTTCCCGTTACTGTAAATGCCGCAGACACTGCTGCAAAGGCGACATTTGAAAACGTATCGGGCGACGGCGGAGACAACGTCATATCCCTTTCTGACGCGCGTACATACAAGGCCGTCATCCCCGTCGACGGAACTGTTGATCCGGCGTCGGTGACATGGACCCTTGTAAGGGACGCCGACAATCCCTATAACGACAAGGTCCTTTATCCCAACCAGCATCAGGGCGGCGCACTGTCGACCTGGGTCGCCGGAAACAAGGAGAGCTTCTTCAGTGACGTCAAAACGTCCTTTGAAAACGGACAGCTGACAGCATCCTTCAGCACGATCTGCTTCTTCTATGATAAGAACGGCAATGTCGACGCCAGCGTTCCCCATATCGCCGGCGGCACATACCTCGACTACTGCGGCTACTTCAAGCTGACGGCCTCGGCCGGCGGCAAGGAGCTCGGATGTGTCGATGTCAAGGTCGTCCCCTATGACACCTTCAACACCATGAGCGAGATCTATGCAGAGCTCGACGAGATGGTGGCATATGCCAAGCAGAACACCGGCATTTATGTCGAGAAGTTCTCGATGGGCCAGTCCTCGGGCATTATCTATGACGCCCTCGACATGCCCTATATCATCATTGCCGACAGCAAGTCGACGGTCAATGAATGGCTGACCTTCAAGAAGGCCGCCCAGGAGGATCCCGAAAAGGTCCTTGCCGACATCAAGGCCGGAAAATATAACGATATCAAGGTCCCCGTTATGTTCTCCAATATCCACCCCAACGAGACGGCCGCCGTTGACGGCATCGTCGAGTTCGCATGGAAGCTGATCAAATCGGCCGCTTCCGACGGCGACATGAGCTATAACAAGCTGACCGGCTTCACAGCCGAAGGCAAGGCTCAGTACGACAAGGAAATGGAAGAGCGCGAGACGGTCGTGCCCGATCTGGTAAAGAATTCGGCCACATATCTCGGCTGGCTCCAGGACGGCAACGGCAAGTCCGGAATAGTCGATCTGGATAAGTATTATCAGCAGGAGACGGTCAAGGCGACGGTCGACGGGCTTCTGGACGACGTATTCTTCGTGCTCGTTCCCGAAGAGAACGTCGAGGGCCGTACATATATAACACGTACAGCCTCCAACGGCTATGACCTCAACCGCGATAACTCCTTCCAGACAACAAACGAGACCCAGACCATGCAGAAGCTGATTGCAGCCTTCAACCCCGTCTCCCTGACAGAGTTCCACGGCAGGGTACAGGCTTTCCAGTGCGAGCCCTGCGACCCTCCTCATGAGCCCACCTTCGAATACGATCTGCTGGCCGAACATCTGATGAGCGGCGGCGAGGCCCTCGGCATTGCAGCTGTAGCCAATAACGATACCTATAACAGCTATGTCGTCCCCCAGCGTGACTCTCTTTATAAGGACGCCAACTCTGCAAACGGCGTCAAGTGGGATGCATGGGATGACATGTCTACTTCCTACACCCCCCAGTTCGCCATGCTTCATGGCACGGTAGCCTATACCGTTGAGCTCCCCGGCTATAACGACGCCGCCTCCGCTCTTGTAAGCTACGGCATCCTCGGCCAGGCCGATTATATCGCCGCCGAGAAGCTGGGTTACCTGACAGCCCAGACAACCATCTTCAAGCGCGGCGTCAACAACGAGAACTCCGACGCTTACGAGCTGGTCGGCCAGTGGTTCTGCGACCTCTATGATGTTGAAGGCGCAGAGAGCAGCCTCTTCCGTCCCGAATATGACGGAAAGGGCCAGAACGGCAATTTCTACCCCGAGTGCTATATCATCCCGGTCGACGGTGTCAACCAGACAAACATCCAGGCTGCCGCCGATATGGCCGAGTGGCTGTCCCGCAACGATGTAAAGATCCTGACAGCCGAGAAGTCCTTCGTGTATAACGGAGTCACATACCCCGCCGGAACGATAGTCGTTTCGATGTATCAGGCAAAGAGGTCGGTTGCCAACGGAGCTCTTTATGACGGCACCCTTATCCAGGGTTGGGACGCCCTCTATTCCGAAGGCATCACAGCCTTCAACAAGACACGCGGCTTCGACATGGTCACCGTTGCCGAGCCCGCAGCCTATAAGGCCATCAAGGCCGCCTGCGGCGACTGGATGGATCACGACGACTGCCTCGCATACATCAAGACGGTCGCCTCCTACTTCACCGGCACAGCCAACGGACATGTTGTTATCTCCAACGCATCCGAGGATTCGGTCAAGGCGGTCAACGAGCTGCTGACAAGCGGCAAGAAGGTCGGCATGGTCACCGATGAGAACAGCAAGTATTACGGCGATTTCGTCTGCGCATATGCCGATTGGCAGAGCGTCAGCGCCAAGTATAAGCTGAGCGGAACAGGTTTTGCCGAATCGGCTCTGCCTGCCGCAAAGGCTATCACAAAAGCGCCTCAGGTATTCCTTACAGGCGCGGCCACAGCAGACAGCGTCGGCTTTGTCAATACGACAAGGGTCAGCAGCTGCTATGCATGGAACTATGACAGGTTCGCAATGGAGCAGATGGGCTTTGCCACAGCGACCGACGCCTCTAAGGCCGACGTCATCGTCGGCGGCGGCAACCTCGAGGGCGACGCCCTTACGGCCGTCAAGTCCGGAAAGCCCTATATCGGCTACGGCGTCAACCGCGGCGCTTCGGGCGCACTGGCCGGAGGCATCTTCGGCGACAAGCTGGTCAGGAAAACAACGACCGGCATGGACTGCCTCGGATATGTAACATACCCGACAAAGACACTTGTCAACGGCAGCTATATCATGGATAACGACGATATCTTCTATGGCTACGGCGCAGGCTACTATACAGCCATTCCCGACGGAGCACAGGTCCTTGTAAAGATGGACGGCACAAAGACGCCGCTTGAAGGCTTCCTGCCCACCATCACAGCCGAGGAAAAGGCGACATATGCCGAGTATATCACAAACAGCTCGATTCAGGGCTTTGCCTATGAGGGCAAGGACAAGGACGGCAATGAGGTCAACGTCGTTCTCTTCGCCAACACCCTGACCAACAAGGGCCACCAGCGCGATGAGTACGCCTTCATAAGCAACTTCATCTTCTCCAACCTGCTGGGCGCCGATTATACGGCAAGCTACAGCGATGTTCCCGCCGGCGCATGGTATGAGGATGTCATCAAGGAAGCCGTCGTAAAGGGCCTGCTGACAGGCACAGGCAACGGCAAGATGGAGCCCAACAGCAATATCACAAGGGGCCAGCTGATAACCATCATCTACAGGATGGCAGGCTCTCCCGCCGTCACAGCTCCCGCCTCGATGCCCTTCACCGACACGAAGGCCGGAACATGGTACAGCGACGCCGTCGTATGGGGTGTCCAGAATGAGATCATCGGCGGCTACGGCAACGGTCTCTTCGGAGTCAATGACTTTGTCACACGCGAGCAGACGGCAGCCATCATCGCCCGCTATGCCAAGAGCTGCGGCGTCGACACAACGGCCGATGCATCCCAGCTCAGCACCTTCAGCGACAGCTCGTCAGTCTCGGTTTACGCCGTCATGCCGATGGCCTGGGCAGTAAAGGCCGGCCTTATCAACGGCGACAGCGGCAAGCTGCTTCCCACAGGCAGCGCCACAAGGGCACAGGCTGCCGCGATACTGATAAGGTATCTTGATTCGGTAAAATAAACCCAATCCTTTCTTTCATATCCTTACGAT
>CAKUAK010000006.1 GCA_934636325.1 uncultured Eubacteriales bacterium | reverse complement strand
GACGCTGATACTTGGCCTTGGCGTTCTCTTCGGCCAGCTCGAACAGGACCTTTGCCCTCTCGGGGAAGGTACGTGTAAGAGCTGTGTAACGGACTTCGCCGCTGAGGAACTCCTTATAATCGCCTGTGGGGGCCTTGCTGTCGAGGGTAAAGCCGTTCTTGCCCTCGTTCTGGACCCTGGGATCATAGCGGAACAGATGCCAATAACCATCCTCGACGGCCTTCTTGATCTCGGCCTGAGAATTGGACATGCCGCCCTTGATGCCGTGCATCTCGCAGGGAGCATAGCCGATGACCAGCGAGGGGCCGTGATAGCTCTCGGCCTCGACAAGGGCCTTGACCGTCTGCTGCTGGTTAGCGCCGATACCGACCTGAGCGACATAGATGTAACCATACTGCATGGCGATGCCTGCCAGATCCTTCTTGGCGATCGACTTGCCGGAAGCCGCAAACTGGGCTACCTGGCCGATGTTGGAGGACTTGGAGGCCTGTCCGCCGGTGTTGGAGTAAACTTCCGTATCGAATACGAAGACGTTGATATCCTCGCCGGAGGCCAGGACGTGGTCAAGTCCGCCGTAACCGATATCGTAAGCCCAACCGTCGCCGCCGAAGATCCATACGGTCTTCTTGTTGAGGAAGTCCTTGTTGTCAAGGATGGCCTGTGCCAGTGTGCATGCTTCGCATGTGCAGCCGGGCTCAACGGCGTCTTCCAGAGCGGCGATATAGTTCTTGACGACCTCGTCGTTCTTCTCGTTGGCATTGTACATCTCGAGCCAGGCGGCGCCGGCCTTCTTGATGTCCTCTGTTGCATAGGAAACGGCCAGCAGGGCTTCTGTCTTCTCGGCAAGACCCTTCCTCATATGCTTGATGGCTGTGGCCATACCAAGACCATACTCGGCGTTGTCTTCGAAGAGGGAATTGGCCCATGCGGGACCCTTGCCTTCCTTATTTACAGTATAAGGCATGGCAGGTGCGGAACCGCCCCAGATGGAGGAGCAGCCTGTGGCGTTGGCAACATACATCCTGTCGCCGAACAGCTGTGTGATCAGGCGGGCATAAATGGTCTCTACGCAGCCTGCGCAGGCGCCCGAGTACTCGAGCAGCGGTGTATTGAACTGGCTGCCCTTGACGGTGTTGGCGGCAAAGGGAAGCTCTTTCTTTGTGACATTTTCATAGGCATAATCATAGACAGCCTGCTGATCCAGCTGGCTCTCCTGGGGAACCATGACAAGGGCCTTCTTGGGTGCGGGGCAGACATTGGCGCAGAGGGAGCAGCCCATGCAGTCCAGCGGAGAGACCGTCATGGCGAACTGATAGTCCTCGCAGCCCTTACCGACCATCTTGAGGCTCTTAAGTGCGGCGGGAGCGTTCTTGACCTCCTCGGCGTCCATGGCGTAAGGCCTGATGGTCGCGTGGGGGCAGACGATGGCGCACTGGTTGCACTGGATGCAGTTCTCGGGCAGCCACTGAGGAACGTCGACCGCGACGCCGCGCTTCTCGTATGCCGAACCGCCGGAGGGGAATGTGCCGTCTTCTCTGCCGATGAAGGTAGAAACAGGCAGGTTGTCGCCCTTCTGCTCGGAAACAGGGATAAGGATATCCTTGACGAACTTGACGAGCTCGGGCCTGTCGCCCTTGATCTCGGGAGCCTTTGTATCGTCGGCCAGATCAGCCCATGCAGCGGGAACGTCGATCTTAACGAGGGCGTCAACGCCTGTGTCGATGGCCTTATAGTTCATGTTGACGATATCGTCGCCCTTCTTGCCATAGGACTTCTTGGCGGCTTCCTTCATGTATCCGACAGCCTCGTCGATGGGGATGATGTTGGCCAGCTTGAAGAAGGCCGACTGAAGGATAGTGTTGGTGCGCTTGCCCATGCCGATCTCGCGGGCCTTGTCGATAGCGTTAACTGTATAGAAGTGGATGTTGTTCTTTGCGATATAAGCCTTCATCTTGTTGGGCAGATGATGCTCGAGCTCTTCCATATTCCACTGGCAGTTCAGAAGGAAGGTGCCGCCGGGCTTGACATCCTGGACGATATCGTACTTGCCGACATAAGAGGGGTTGTGGCAGGCGACGAAGTCGGCCTTTGTGATGTAATAGGGGCTCTTGATGGGCTTATCGCCGAAGCGCAGGTGGGAGATGGTTATGCCGCCCGTCTTCTTCGAGTCATATGCGAAATATGCCTGAGCATACTTGTCTGTGTGGTCGCCGATGATCTTGATGGAGTTCTTGTTCGCGCCGACGGTACCGTCGCCGCCAAGACCCCAGAACTTACATGCGACAGTGCCGGCAGGAGCCGTATCGGGGCAATCCTTGATCTCGAGGGACAGATGTGTGACGTCATCCTCGATGCCGACCGTGAAGATCTTCTTGGGATTCTCGCTTGTGAGGTTGTCATATACGGCAAAGATGTCGGCAGGAGGTGTATCCTTGCTGCCCAGGCCGTAACGGCCGCCGCAGATGAGGTCAACGTGTACGCCCTGTGTTGCAAGAGCCGTAACGACGTCGAGATAAAGGGGCTCGCCCTGTGCGCCGGGCTCCTTTGTACGGTCGAGGACTGCAACGTGCTTGACCGTCTTGGGCATTGCGGCGGCGAACTTCTCGGCGACGAAGGGACGGAACAGACGGACCTTCAGCAGGCCGACCTTCTCGCCCTGTGCCAGCTTATAGTCGATGACTTCCTCAATGGTGTCGACGACAGAGCCCATGGCGACGATAACGTCGGTGGCGTCGGGAGCGCCGTAATAGTTGAACAGATCATAATTCGTGCCGATCTTGGCGTTGACCTTGCCCATATACTCCTCGACGATGCCGGGCAGAGCGTCATAGAAGTGGTTGGAGGCTTCCTTGGCCTGGAAGAAGATATCGGGGTTCTGGGCCGTACCTCTCTGGACAGGATGCTCGGGATTCAGGGCGTTGTCGCGGAAGCGCTTTACGGCGTCCATATCGACCATGTCCTTCAGATCCTCGTAATCCCAGACTTCGATCTTCTGGATCTCGTGGGATGTACGGAAGCCGTCAAAGAAGTGCAGGAAAGGAACTCTGCCCTTGATAGCGGCCAGATGGGCTACTGCGGCCAGATCCATTGCCTCCTGAGGATTGGTGGAAGCCAGCATCGCAAAGCCGGTCTGACGGCAGGCCATGACGTCCTGATGATCGCCGAAGATCGACAGGGCATGGGAGGCCAGAGCACGGGCCGAACAGTGGATGACGCCGGGAAGCAGCTCGCCGGCGATCTTGTACATGTTGGGGATCATCAGCAGCAGGCCCTGGGACGCCGTGTATGTCGTCGTCAGTGCGCCGGCAGCCAGCGAACCGTGAACAGCACCGGCTGCGCCGGCCACGGACTGCATTTCAACTACCTTGACTTCCTGGCCGAAGATATTCTTCATGCCGTTTGCCGACCACTGGTCAGCCAGGTCAGCCATGGGAGATGAAGGCGTTATGGGGTAGATCGCGGCGACATCGGTGAACGCATATGATGCGTGGGCGGCAGCCGTGTTACCATCCATAGTTTTCATTTTTCTTGCCATGAGTGGATTTTCTCCTCCTTCATTAATTTATGGTCAATGTTATTTAAACCCTAAACCATACTATAGTCTATCAAAGTTTTCGGCCGATGTAAACCGTTTTCAGCCCTAAAAAGCAGCGAAAATTTATACATTTCCTTAAAAAAGCGCCATTTGCCGCTTTTGCTCCGCTGCGGCTGCGTCCCTCTCGCCGCTTTTGTACCGGCACACTGAAGGACGCCCGCTTGCGGGCGTCCTTTGCCTGTACGACACCGAAATACGAATAGATCGTCATATGTCCGCGGAGTTTTAAGCCCTCTCCGGTATCTTCCCAGAGATTTACATATTTGACTATACGGTATTTTCCGCTCTCAAGCCCCTTTTCGCCGGCATAGTCGGAAAACACCTCAAACTCCTCTTTTTGGCCATTAGACACACTGCAGAAGGGCTGATAGACCATCTTGTCCGGCCCGTACCGCTTCCACTCGCCGCCCTCCATCACCTCAATAAAATATTCATAAGGATTGCTCTCGCATATCCAGCCGTTCCGGGTGTAATATTTTTCAAACTCCGGGGTTATGTACCAGCGCCCCTTTATATGTGTGACACCGGCCGGATAGCTTTTCTTTTCGAGCAGGACGGCGGCCCTGTCGATACTGTCGTATATGGCCCTCTCGCGGCAATAAACCGCCGCGACACAAACGCAGGCCGCCGTGATGATAAGCAGCATGATCCGAAAGAGCCTTTTTCTCATATTTCTCATGGATTCTCCGGCCACGCCGTCCATACTAAAGCCCCCCTCCCTTTTGCCCCCGATATGGCATCGGATATATTCATATTATATCACACCATCCCGCACCTCCGCCCCTCGTTGCGCCGCGGGGCTTTTTATAGTAATATATAAAGCATAAAGACTCTTCGGAGGTGCGCCATGGTCGTAAAGATAAATACCGCCGGGATATTGGGCATCGAGGGACGCCACGTAGTCTGCGAATGTGATCTCTCGCCCGGCATGGCCCGTTTCGATATCGTCGGCCTGCCCGACGCCTCGGTCAAGGAATCCCAGGACAGGGTGCGCGCCGCCATGAAGAACAGCGGCTTCGATTATCCCTTCCGCCGCATCACGGTCAACCTCGCCCCGGCCGACCTCAAAAAAGAGGGCCCGGTATACGACCTGGCCATACTTATGGGTATAATGGCCTGCTCGGGCCAGATCGACGTCCCGCCCGATGACTGCTGTTTTCTCGGCGAGCTGTCGCTGACCGGCGACGTCCGCCCGGTGTCGGGCGCTCTTCCTATGGCAATGGCCCTTACCGACGCCGGCTTCAAGCGCATCTTCCTGCCTGCGGGCAACGCCGGAGAGGCCGCCTTCGCCCGCGGCGCCGAGATCTATCCGGTCAAAAATATCGCCCAGCTGATATCACATCTCCGGGGCGAAGAGCCGATAGCCCCCATGCCCAGCGTGCCCTTCAGGCCAGAGCGCGGCAATTACCCCGATTTCTGCCATGTCATGGGCCAGCGCAGCGTCAAGCGGGCCATGGAGATCGCCGCCGCCGGCGGACACAATATCCTGCTCATCGGCCCTCCCGGCTCGGGCAAGAGCATGATGGCCAAATGCCTGCCGTCGATCCTGCCCGACATGACCGAGGCCGAAGCCCTCGAAACGACCAAGATATACTCGGTGGCCGGGCTGCTGGGCCCGAATATGCCGATGGTCACCAGCCGTCCCTTCCGCTCGCCCCATCATACCGTTTCGTCGGTCGGCATGGCCGGCGGCGGGCGCATACCGCGCCCCGGCGAGATATCCCTTTCCCACAACGGCGTGCTCTTTCTCGACGAGCTTCCCGAGTTCTCGAAGGACACCCTCGAAGCCCTGCGCCAGCCCCTCGAGGACGGAAAGATAACCATATCCCGTGTCTCGGGCAGCCACAGCTACCCCAGCCGCATCATGCTGGTCTGCGCCATGAACCCCTGCCGCTGCGGCTATTACGGCCAGCCGGGCGGCAAATGCACCTGCACAGAGCGCTCGGTCCGCCAGTATATGTCCCGTGTCTCCGGCCCGCTGATGGACAGGATCGACATCCATGTCAGCGTCCCCGCCGTCGATTACGACAGCCTTGCCTCCCGCGCCGGACGCACCGAAGAAAGCTCGGCCGATATATTATCCCGGGTCAGCGCCGCCCGCGCGCGCCAGTCGGCCCGATATGCCGGATCAAATGTCGCCTGCAACGCCCAGCTGCCGCCGTCAATGATGGCCCGGTACTGCACCCCCGACGCCGAGGGCTCGGCGCTGCTCCGCGCCGCCTTTTCCTCCCTCGGCCTGACGGCCCGGTCTCACGACAAGGTGCTGCGCCTGGCGCGCACTATCGCCGATCTGGCCGGAGAAGAGCAGATCTCGGCACGCCACGTGGCCGAGGCCATCCAGCTCCGCTCCCTCGACCGCAATACATATTTCAGCCGTTAGGCCCGGCCCGCACTTTCAAACCGAGATAACGCACCTCATATTTAAAATACACCGCGCCCGCCGGCAAAAACCGGCGGGCGTTTCTTTTATAGATCGTATTCAAACCTGACCGCGCTGACGGCGCTGTGGGCTTTGCTGTATCTGTCCGGCTGTTTTTGTGCAATATCCCGGGACGGCCGGTCACTTTACTCCGGCGGGCTCGGCGGCTTCAAGGACGACCCGGCCCTCCCTGACCTCGGCCGTTATGCGGCGCGGACGCCGCTTTTCAAGGCAGAGCACGGCCAGCGGCTGGACGATCTTCTCTTCGACGGCCTGCCTTATCCGTCTGCCGTCCTTTGCGTCAAGGCATATACATTCGGCCAGCCCCTCTCCGAAGCAGAGCTCTATCCCCTCGGGACGCAGGCGCTCGGCCAGCTCGCCGAGTTCGAGCCCGGCTATCCGCAAAAGCATGTCATGCCCCAGCCCTTCGAAGGCGACGATACTGTCGATCCTGCCCAACAGCTCAGGTGAAAATATGCCCGCTAAGGCGTTTTTGAGGTCGCTTTCCCTTCCGCCGCCGACAAAACCGGCACGGCGTCCCGAAAGGGCGCTGCCCCCGGCGTTGGAGGTCATTATTATAATGGTGCTGCGGAAATCGGCCTCCCTCCCCTCGCTGTCGGTCAATATGCCGTCCTCCAGAAGCTGGAGCAGCAGATTGAGCACCTCGGGGCAGGCCTTCTCTATCTCGTCGAAGAGCATCACCGAAAAGGGCCTTCGCCTGACGGCCTCGGTCAGCAGGCCGCCCTCCCCGTGCCCGGTATACCCCGGCGGCGCGCCGACAAGGCGTGATACCGTATGTGCCTCGCGGTATTCGCTCATATCGAATCTGACAAGGGCCTTTTGGTCGCCGAAAAGCCCCTCTGCCAGCTTTTTGGCCAGAAGTGTCTTGCCGGTTCCGGTCGGGCCGCAGAATAGCAGCACCCCCTGGGGTCTTTCGCGTCGGCCGGGAAAGGCCATTGCCGAGGCCGCGGCCAGCGCCGCCGTATGGACGGCCGCATCCTGCCCCACCACCGACGCCAGCAGCTTTTGCTCCAGCTCGGCCGGACTCGGCATGACCCCGCCCCCGGCAATGGTCGGTACGCCGCTCATCTGGGCGACGACCTTTCTTATATCCTTTTCTACAAGCACCCGCCGCCCCTCGGTCATGGCCATGCTCGACGCCTCGTCAAGGACGTCGATGGCCTTGTCGGGGAATCTGCGCTGGGGCAGAAAACGCCTGCACATGCGCTCTATGCCCTCCAGCTGGCTCTCCCCGGCCTCGACGCCGTAAAACCGGCGGCAGGAGGCCGCGGCCGACCGCATTATTGCCATGGTGGCCGCCCGGTCGGGCTCGCCGATATCTATCGGCTGGAACCTGCGTTCGAGGGCGGCGTCCTTTGCGATATATTTTCTGTATTCGGCCGGGGTCGTCGCCCCCATTATCCTAAGGCTGCCGCGGGCCAGCGCCGGCTTGAGTATATTTCCGGCGTCGATAGCACCCTCGGCCGCCCCCGCCCCCGCGACGGTATGCAGCTCGTCGATAAATAATATGATGTCGCCGCAGCCGCAGGCCTCGTCGATGACCCCGCGCAGCTTTTCCTCAAACTCGCCGCGGTACTTTGTCCCGGCCACCACCGATGACATATCGAGGCCGAATATCCGCATATCCCGCAGCGGCGCGGGGACCCTTCCCGCCGCTATACGCCACGCCATGCCCTCGGCTACCGCCGTTTTGCCCACCCCGGCCTCGCCGAGCAGTACGGGGTTGGCCTTGCGCCGCCTGCAAAGGACCCGCATGACCCTTTCGAGCTCGCTCTCCCGCCCGATAAGACGGTCGTATTCTCCCCTTGCCGCTGCCGCCGTCATATCGAAGCCGTACTGCAAAAGCAGCTTGGGCTCCCTCGCTCTCGGACGCCTGGGCTCCGCCTTGGGCGGGTCGGATATCAGCATATCCATGGCCGCCGTGTCGACCCCCAGCCTGACCATCATCCTGTTTGCGCGGCACTCGGTCTGCCGCACCATCGAAAGCAGTATATGGCAGGGCGCTATCCTCCCGCTGTCGGCCGTCCCGGCCAATCGGGCGGCGTTTTCCAGCACCGACGCCGCTTCGCGGCTTATCTCGGCGGTATAGGCCGCCGTGCGTCCCCCGCCGCCCGAGGCCAGTATCTCCCGCCGGACGATCTCTTCGGTCATCCCCTGCCCCGCCAGTATCACGCAGGCCTTATCCTCCTTCTGCACGCACAGACCCAGCAGCAGATGCTCTGAGCACAGGCAGCTGTGTGAAAACTCCCGCGCGCAGCTGAAGGCCGAGGTCAGCACCCTCTGGGCCTGAAAGGTGAATGCCCCGTCGGCCATTATTTATCCTCCGCGGGACGGGGCGGCTTTTTGACGCCGACGAACCGGTTTTCATGCTGCTGCGTCATCTGGATATCGTTGCCCAGCGCGTTTTGATCCTTCATGCTCTTTCCTCCTTTGCATATGGAATTATTGTTAACAAAAAAGTACCGATATATTTGGTCAAGGCGATTGCATTTTTGATTTTTCATGATAAAATATACTTACAATCTTTTAAATAGGAGGTCAGTACAATGGCATATAAGATCGGTTCTGCATGCGTAGCATGCGGCGCTTGCGCAGCTCAGTGTCCTGTCGGCGCTATCGAGGATAAGGGCGGCGTGTACGAAATCAATGCCGACGCCTGTGTTTCCTGCGGCGCCTGCGCAGCTCAGTGTCCTGTATCGGCTATCGAAGAGGAATAATCACTCTTTGGATAACCGCATTTTTTAGCGATCATGGGGGTTTTACACTTGATGTAAAACCCCCATTTGTCAATACAGCTTTATTTTTTCGAAAGGCGGTAAACTCTTTTGGATATCTCAAATTTCACACAATACAGGGACAAGGTCATTTCCAACTGTTCAAAGGCCATCGTCGGCAAGGACGACGTCATAGAGCTGGTCCTGACCTGCTTCATCTGCTCGGGCCATGTTCTTCTTGAGGATGTCCCCGGGACAGGCAAGACCATGCTCCTCCGCGCCTTTGCCAAGACGATCGGCACAGGCTTCAAGCGCATCCAGTTCACCCCCGATCTTCTGCCCTCCGACCTGACCGGCATAAACTTCTATAACCAGCACACCGGCGCCTTCGAGTTCCGGCCCGGCCCCCTCTTCTCCAACATCATCCTGGCCGACGAGATAAACCGCGCCACCCCGCGCACACAGTCGAGCCTTCTTGAGGCCATGGAGGAAAAGCAGATCTCGGTCGACGGCTCTACCATGCCTCTGGCCGAGCCCTTTATGGTCATGGCCACCCAGAACCCGGTCGAATCCTACGGCACCTTCCCGCTGCCCGAGGCCCAGACCGACCGCTTCTTCATGCGCCTCAAGCTGGGCTATATGACCCGCGAGCAGGAGCTTTCGGTCATCTGCCGCGAGAGCACGACCGATATAATCGCCTCGCTGGAAACGGCCGTCACGCCGGAAGAGACGGCCTGGCTCAAGCAGAATTACAAAAACATCACGGTCGACCCCTCTGTCGCCGGATATATGATGGACATCATCGAGGGCACCCGCCGCGAGAGCGCCTTTGTCACCGGTGTCTCGACCCGCGGCGCCATCGCGCTCTATAAGGCCTGCCAGGTGACGGCCGCCTTTGCCGGACGCGATTTTGTCCTGCCCGAGGATGTCAAGAAGGTCGCCCCTCATGTCCTGGCCCACAGGATAGTAAGCGGCTCTTCCCTGTCCAGCGAGGACTCTGTCAAGTATATCGAAAAGATAATATCCTCGGTCGCCGTTCCGCTGGAAGGCTGAGCCTATGCTGGTCTATCTGATATTTTTCATTATCGTGGCATCGCTGGTGCAGGAATACACCCTGCGCCATGTCCTTGATAATGTGACCTACGACACCCATCCGTCAAAATCGACCGTCGACCCCGGCGAGCGGTTCACGGTCATCACCGATATCGCCAACGCCAAGAGCATGCCGGTGTCATATCTCAAGGTCCAGGAATCGCTGCCCCTTGAAATGACCCCCGCCCCCGGCGTCTCCTTCCGCCGCGACACCGAACAGAACCGCCTGACCTCGACGACCTTTCTCAAGCCGCGCCAGAAGCTGCGCCGCACCTTTGACGCCTCGATCGACAGCCGCGGGCGCTATTTCCTGCGCGGCGCGGTAATGTCGGGCGGCGACTTTCTCGGCCTGCGCCTGACGACCGATTATTACCCGGTCAACCGCGAGATCGTCGTCCTTCCCCACAGGCTGGAGGGTGTGCATATCGGCGCGACGCTGGGCGATTTTCTCGGCGATATGTCGGTCAACCGCTTCATCATGGAGGACCCCGTGCTGACCCTCGGCTTCCGCGAGTATACGGGGCGCGAGCCCCAGCGGGCCATATCCTGGACCCAGAGCGCCCGAATGGGTCAGACCATGGTCAAGAATTATGACCACACCCTTGATCTTTCGGCCACCGTCATACTCAATGTCGAGCACCCCTCGGATCTCGAAAATGCCTCGCAGAAGATAGAGGACTGCTATTCGGCGGCCCGGTCGGTCTGCGAGATACTTGAAGAGAGAAGGATAAAATACGGCATGGTGACCAACGCCACCTCGGCCGGCGCCATCGGCCTCTGGTCTCAGGTGGCCGACGGCCTCGGGAAGACCCACCTGATGACCATAATCGAGGGTCTCGGCCGCGCCACCTACAGCTCTACCGCACCCTTCTCTTCGATCGTCGAGCGAGCCGTCCGCCGCGACGAGGCCGGACGCTATTACATCGTCATAACCCCCTGCCTGACCCCCGAGTACAGCCGGAGCATCTCTCGGCTGGCCTCCCTCAAGGGCGGGCGGATCTATACGATAGACACATCCCATCTTGTCGAAAGCGAGGACGCATAATGGAGCTTACGGTATTTCTAAAAATGCTCTTCGACGCCTCGGCCTTCCTGACCGTCGTCGGGTATGTGACCTCTCTCTTCACACCGGTGTCGCTGTTGCTCATCCCGGCCATGCTGACGGCGCTGGCCTGCGGCGGCTGTTATCTCGTCCGCGACCGCGGCGGCCTTGTCTCCCGCCTGCCTCTCCTGCTGGCCCTGCCCGGCTTTGCCTTTGCCGATACCGCGGCCGACTATGCCCTTGTGGCCGTCCTTTTGTGCTATCTTATTTATGTGACCTCGAAAAAGCTCTATCTCAACGATGACGACGACTTCCGCGATACCTTCCGGAAGTTCTTCATGCTGTCGCTGATGCCCTGCCTCTTTTCGGCCATTGCCGTACGGCTCGATGTTCTCAATTCCATCCTGCTGCCGTATATATTCATCATGGCGGTCTGCGGCGTCGCCCTTCTGCGCATACTGCGCCACAACCGCGAGATAATCGACTCTCCGGCCTTCAAGCTGTCGAATATGCTGACCGTCGCCGGGGTCTGCGGCCTTGCCCTGCTGCTCGGCTCGGGCATGGTGCTGGGCGCCGTCGGCTCGGCCCTCGGGTTTGTCTATACAAAGCTGGTCATACCACTCTTCACGGTATTCATCTATGCCGCCACCCGCTTTCTCTCGCTGTTCAGCGGCCTCTTTAGGCTGATATTCCACCGCGAGGTCAAGTTCTATGAGGACGAAAGCTCCAAGACCGGCAATTCGGGCGACCTTGATTTCGATGACGTCGGCCCGACCCATGTTCCCGACATCGTCGTCTGGATATTCTTCGCGCTGCTCATCGCCGCGGCGGTGTTCCTCGTTGTCCGGGGGCTCAAGGCCCTTGCAGGAAAGAACCGCCGCTTCGACAGCAAGAGCGGATTCCAGGTCAGCCGCGAGGCCATCGAGATATCGCCCGAGCCCCGCCGCGGCCTTTTCACCCGCCGCACCGAGCGCGACGCCGTCAGGCACCAGTACCGGCGATTCCTTAAAGAATGTCTCGACCGCGGCTTCCGAATAACAAAGGATCTCGACACCGAAGAGATAGCCCGCGCCGCCGAGGAATACTTCCCCGGCGCGCCCCTTGACGAGCTGCGCGAGATATACATACTGGCCCGCTATACCGACCGGGAGATCACCCCCCGGGAGGCAAAGGAGGCCGCCGAGTTCTATACCAGAATACGAAAGACCGAAATTACAGAAACGGAGGAAAAGAGATGATGAACAAGTATTTATCCCGCGCCGAAGAGCTGTTCCCCCATATGCAGCAGCTCCAGCAGAAGATACACAGCCTTGGCGGCGTCGGCTATGACGTCCGCCCCAGCGCCGAGGTCATAAAGGCCGAGCTGGCCGACATCGGCCTCAGGCCCAAAGAGATCTGTGAATGCGGCATCGTCGCCACTGTCGGCGGCAAAAAGCCCGGAAAGACCATCCTGCTTCGCGCCGACTATGACGCCCTGCCCCAAGACGAGCAGAGCGGCCTGCCCTATGCCGCCACCAACGGCAGCTGCCATTCCTGCGGCCACGACCACCACGCCGCCATGCTGATGGGCGTCGCCCGCATCCTCAAGGAGTACGAGGACGACCTCGAGGGCACCGTCAAGCTGATGTTCCAGCCCGACGAGGAATCGACCACCGGCTGCAAGAGAATGATAAACGCCGGCGTGCTCGAGGATCCCCATGTCGACGCCTCCCTTGCCATCCACATCGAGGCCGGAAGCGACCGCGATACGGTCGGCAAGGTCATCTGGGCCCAGGGAGTGACATACTCGGCCGCCGACCAGTTCACCATCACGGTCACCGGCCAGGGCGGCCACGGCTCGCAGCCCCATAAGACCCAGGACCCCGTCACGGCGGCCTGCATGGCCGTCACCGCCGTCCAGCATATAATCTCGATGGAGGTCCCCGCGGCCGAGCGCGCCGTTTTGACCTTCGGCACGATCCACGGCGGCACGGTATTCAACATCATCCCCAACGAGGTCAAGCTGACCGGCACCATCCGCACCTTCTCCAACGAGACCCGCGAGCTTGTCAACCGCCGCCTGGGCGAGATATTCGAGTCGGTCTGCTCGGCAATGCGCTGCACCGCCAAGCTCGAGTATTCCCCCAACGGCGTGCCCCCAGTTTTCAATAACGTCGAGCTGGCAAAAGAGATCAAGCCCTGGATCGAAGAGGTCTGCGGCGACAATTACTATACGGCCGCCGAGCCCCTCTCCTTCGGCTCTGAGGATTACGCATGGATCGCCGAGCGTGTCCCCTCTGTCATAATGACCCTCGGTGCCGGTCTGCCCGCCGACGGATATATCTATGGCGCGCATAACCCCGCCATCCGCTTTGATCCCCACTGCATGCCTTATGGCGCGGCCGTCTTTGCCAACTGTGTCGTTAACTACCTTAAAGCCCATAAATAAGATACCATACCCATGCACGCCGCCTTACAGGGCGGCGTGCGCCGTCAAAAGGAGGAGCTAAATGACCGCCCTTTCCGTGGCCGAACTCCGTTTGCTCGACCTCATACAGAATATCTCCAACCCCGTATTCGACCTGATAGCCACGATACTCAACTATATCGCCGCCAACGGCGAGATCTTCATACTCATAACGGCCGTGCTGCTGATATATAAGCCTACCCGGAAAAACGGCCTTATCTGCGCGACGGCCCTGCTGCTTGATTTCATCATACTCAATCTTCTTATAAAACCGGCCGTCGGGCGCATCCGCCCCTATGACCTCAACCCGCTTATTGATATAATCGTCCGCGCCCCCCACGATTTTTCCTTCCCCTCGGGCCACACCGGCGTATCCTTCGCCTTTGCCGCCGCCATCGCGCCGCTGGGCAAAAAGGCATACCGCGCCGCCTTGATCCTCGCCGTCGTGATGGGTCTGTCGCGGCTCTATCTCTATGTCCATTACCCGACCGATGTTCTGGCTGGGGCCCTTGTCGGCTTCCTCTGCGGAAAGGCCGCTCTTTTTCTGTGGAAAAAACCATCCGATTGTGATAATATAAAGGGTAACAAATCCCCCACCAAGAGGTGATCTTTATGAATCTTCTGCAAGCCATCATCCTCGGCGTCGTCCAGGGCCTGACAGAGTTCCTGCCCGTGTCGTCGTCGGGCCATCTTACGCTGGTCTCGGCCCTGATGGATCTTCCGTCCGATATACTCTTCACCGTCGTTGTCCATGTGGCGACCCTTCTGGCCGTCGTCATCGCCTTCTGGGGCGATATCGTAAAGCTGGTCCGCGGCCTTCTCGGCCTCTGCTTCGACGGCTTCAAGACCCGCGGGCTGGCCAACCGCCGCCTTGTCGTCATGCTTCTCATCGCCACGCTGCCCCTGGCCGTCGGCGCTGTCCTCGATAAATACGTCGAGGCCATGTTCGACAGCACCCTTTTCGTCGGCTTCGCCCTGATCTTCACGGCCGTCGTGCTCTTCATCGCCGACCGCAAGGGCAGCGGGATAAAGACGGCGACCAACGCCTCCTACCGCGACGCCCTGACGGTCGGTTTGGCCCAGCTGGTGGCCCTCTTTCCCGGTGTCTCCCGTTCTGGCAGCACCATGTGCGCCGGTCTCTTCTGCGGCTTCTCCCGCGATTTCGCCGTCCGCTTCGCCTTCCTGCTGTCGATACCTGCCGTCGCCGGGTCCTTCGTGTTCAAGCTGCCCGACCTGATGAGCGCAGGCGCGCAGGCGGCGTCTCCGCTGCCCTATGTGGCCGGATTCATCGCCGCCCTGGCCTCCGGCTATGCCGCCATAAAGCTGGTCAAGATCCTTATGAAAAACGACAGCTTCCGCTATTTCTCATACTACTGCGCCGCGGTCGGCGTCGTCACCGTGGCTTTCAATCTCTTTTAGGAGCATGATCCATGAGTCAAACTGATCCCCCCGCGAAAAAAACATCCTCCGGCACATCTTCAAAAACCAGGCAGAGCTCTTCGCGCAAGCCGTCGGCCAAAAAGGGCGCGTCCAAAAGCGCCGGGTCAAAGGCCGTCGCCAAACAGCGTCAGAAGCGTCTGCTTTACCGCACGATAAGGTCATGTATCTATCTCTTCATGGCCTTTGTCGGCACGCTCTCCCTTTTCAGCGTCAGCGGCTTTATGATCGACTGGTATAAATACCTCGTCGGCTCGCTCTTCGGCTACGGCTTCTATCTCGCGCCGCTGGCCTTTCTCTGGGCGGCCGTCATGATCTTTATCCGCATGAAGTCAAAGGTCCGCGCCCGCGAGACAGCGATATTCATGATACCCATGCTCTTCGGCTCGATGGGCCATCTTGTCCGCGCCTCTTATCCCATAGGCTCGGGCATGGAGGGCTTCAAGCAGCTGGCCGAAACCGGCCGCGCCCTGACCTCGGGCGGCGTATTTTCGGGCGGGCTTGCCATGCTGCTCAAGGCGGCCCTTTCGGCCGGGGGCGGTGTGCTGCTCTGCATGATCGCCATCGCGGCATGTCTTTTTGTCGCCACCGGCACCAATCCTGTCACATTTATCAAGAGCCTGCGCCCGACGCCCGAGGAGGAGTACGAGGACGAAGAACCGGCCCGCAAGCCTGCAAAGCGCACTCGCATCCATGAGGACACCGGCGAAGCTCCGGCCCCGGCGCGGTCATCGAGCCACGAGACTGCCTCGATATCCCACGAGCTGCCGCCCCGCCGCAGCGCCCCCGCCTTTATAGATTTCTTCCGCAAGGACAAGCCCCAGCCCGAACCTGCGCCCGAGCAGCCTGCCAGAAAAGACCCCACCGCCCCGGCACAGCCTGCCTTTACGGTCGAAGAGGCCTCTTCGCTGACGTCATCCTCGCCCTTTGCCGGGCAGACGGTCGACATGAAGCGCATCCTCGGCAAAGAGCCTCCGGTACAGGCTCCGGCCGCCCCGACCCCCGAACCGAAGCCCGAAGCCGCCCCCGCGTCCTCCGAAAAAACGCCCGACAGCGCGGCGCTCTCGACTCCGGCCGTTCCCCCCGAAATACATATAAGCGACAGCTCCTCGGCGCCCTGGGAGGACGCCCCGGCGGCCGAAGATCATTCAACGGACGAACCCGCCCCTATCCCGCAGGAAACCACTGTCCCGTCGCCTGACGGCGTTCAGGCTCCCGCCGCAGGCTTTGACATTTACACCGAGGACAATCCCCCTCCGGCCGAGGTCAGCCTTGACGAAAAGCGCCGCGACGCCGCCGAGGCCCATGAAAAGGCCGCCGAGGAAAACGACGTCAGCCGTCTTCTTGACGAGGCCGCCAGGGCCGATGCCGGAAAATACATCTATCCGCCCCTCTCGCTTCTCGCCCCCGGCGACCCGGGAATGGGAGCCGACCACGAGAGCATCGTAAAATGCGCCGAGCGCCTTGTCGACACCCTCAAGAGCTTCAATATCGAGGCCGCGATCGTCAACGTCACCAAGGGCCCGACGGTCACGCGGTACGAGCTCCAGCTCCAGCGGGGCATAAAGTTCTCGAAGGTCACCAACCTTTCGGACGATATCGCCCTTTCGCTGGGTGCTTCGTCGGTCCGCATCGCCCCGATACCGGCCAACAATTCCGTTGGTATAGAAGTGCCCAATGACATACAGGAGGTTGTCAGCCTTCGCGATATCCTCCAGAACAAGGCCTTTTCTTCGGCCAAATCCAAGCTGTCCTTTGCCGTCGGCAAGGATATCGCCGGACAGTGCATCGTCGGCAACATCTCCAAAATGCCGCATTTGCTGATCGCCGGCACCACCGGATCGGGCAAATCGGTCTGCATTAACTCGATAATCATAAGCCTTATCTATAAAGCCTCGCCCGAAGAGGTCAAGCTGATCATGGTCGACCCCAAGATGATCGAGCTGGGCATGTACAACGGCATACCCCATCTTCTCATACCGGTCGTCACCGACCCCAAAAAGGCGGCCGGAGCGCTCAACTGGGCCGTTGGAGAGATGATGCGCCGCTATAAGCTGCTCAGCCAGCTCAATGTCCGCAATCTCGAGGCATATAACGAAGAGGTCAGGCGCCGCGGCGAGGGCGAGACCCTTCCCCAGATAGTCATAGTCATCGACGAGCTGGCCGACCTGATGTTCGTCGCCGCCCGCGAGGTCGAAGAGTCGATCGCCCGCATCGCCCAGATGGCCCGCGCCGCCGGTATGCACCTTATAATCGCCACTCAGCGCCCCTCGGCCGACGTCATCACCGGCCTTATGAAGGCCAACATTCCCTCCCGCATCGCCTTTGCCGTCGCTTCCCAGATTGAATCAAGGATCATCCTCGACCAGAACGGCGCCGAAAAGCTGATCGGACGCGGCGACATGCTCTATAACCCCCTCGGGGCAGGCAAGCCCATGCGAGTCCAGGGCTGCTTCATAAGCTCCAAGGAGGTCGAGTCGGTCATCGACTTCGTCAAGACAACCGGCACGCCCGAATACTCACAGGAGATCCTCGACCACATCGAGCGCCAGGCCAACCCCGAGGCCCAGACCGCGTCGGGCGAAAGCCCCGCGTCGGATGATGGCGACGCCGACGATCCCATGCTCATGGACGCCATATCGGTCGTCGTCGACCGCGGCGAGGCCTCTACCTCGCTGCTCCAGCGCAAGCTCAAGCTGGGCTATGCCCGCGCCGCCCGTCTGATCGACGCCATGGAGGAACGCGGCATAGTCGGCCCGTTCGAGGGCGCAAAGCCCCGCAGCGTCTCTCTGACCCCCGACCAGTGGAGCGAGATGCAGCTGCGCATGAAGGATTGACAACAAAAATCAGATAAAGGAGCGTATCATCATGAACGGTTTTACAAAGATCGACCCCAAAGAGCTTCCCGGCAACGCCACCTCGCTCTTTGCCGACGGCTGGGCCCTGCTGACCGCCGGAACGCCGGAGGATTACAACACCATGACCATCTCGTGGGGCCAGCTGGGCCAGCTGTGGAATCTTCCGGTCTGCACGGTATTCGTCCGTCCCTGCCGCTATACATACGAGTATACCGAGAAAAACGGCGTCTTTACCGTCAGCCTCTTTGACAAGGGCGAATACCGCCCCCAGCTCAACCTGCTGGGAACAAGATCGGGCCGCGACATCGACAAGATGCATGATTCCGGCCTGACCCCCGTGCAGTTCGACGGCCAGACGGCCTTTGCCGAGGCCCGCGCCGTCCTCGTCCTCGAAAAGCTCTATGACGACCAGTTCGATATGGCCCATATGCCCAAAGAGATCCTCGACCGCAATTATCCCGGCCTTCCGGCAGAGCAGCTCCACCGCTTCTATTTCTGCAAGATAACATCCGCCTACCTGAGAAAGTAATACGGCCCGGTATAAAAACAGCCTCGATGTTCAATGAACATCGAGGCTGTTTGGTTGTCTGTTGCTTTACAAGCACCTTTACTATCTCGCCAACGAACATCTCGTGGAAGTTATCTGTCCCGCGGCTGTAATTATATTCTATAAGCCCCCGGTCGAGCATGTATTTTTCGTCAAGCGGCTGATGATATATCTTTCGGCATATCAGGACAAGGTCGCTGTCCTCCATATAGGCCGCCGCACCGTCATGCACCAGCGACAGCCCGGCATTTTTTATCTTGTCGGGATCATCGGCTCCGCTCTTTGTTCCCAGCATAGCCATCGACTTCCGGTGGCTCTCGTCCATAAATGATACTGTGAACATCTCATTCTGATCGAGCAGATGGAATGTGAACCTCGTCGGCCTGACATAGACATTGCACACCGGGACTATCCTGTCCCGCGTGCCGCGCTCCCAAAGGGTCCCTATCGAACCCCATGCTATGGCCATCGAGTTCCAGCCGTCGTTATCGTTCCCAGCTGTCAGCGCTCCCCATGTCTTCTGGAAAAGCGGCACCGGCTTTATCTCCAGCTCTGATACATGTATCTCTCTTATGCCTTATTCTCCTCTCTTTCTCCAAGCATCCTGCCGGGGCAGCGGCGTCCGTCGATATACCAGAGGCACCGCCGGCAGCGCAGGCATTTAAAGGGCCGTTTCCCGGCCAGCACCTTCCCGGCCCACGCCGGGTCGCAGAGATGCCCGCGCCCGACGGCCGTCATGTCGGCCAGACCCAGCTCGAGAATCCTCTCGGCCGTCTCGCCGTCGAATATATTGCCGACACATATGACCGGCACCCCGGCCTGCTTCTTGACCAGCGACGCCGCGTATACCTTGGCGTCGAACCCGAAATTCTCCGGCACGCCGGTATACCGTCCCATGCCGCTGCAAATATCAAGCAGGTCTATCCCCGCCTCCTCGGCCCTTCCGGTGATCTCGGCCAGCTCGCCCATATCGCGGCTGCCGATCCTCGCCGCCGTTATAAAGCCGTCGCCGCATGCCTCCTTTATCTCGGATATCAGCTCGGTCAATATCCTTACCCTGCCATCAAGGCTGCCGCCATATCCGTCGGTCCTCCGGCCGGTCTCTATGATCTCGTTAAGATACATGCCGTATGCGGCGTGCAGCTCTACGCCGTCGAACCCCGCCTTCCGGCACCTCACGGCCGCCGAGATAAAATCGCGCTTGTACTCCATGAATCTTTCATGGCTTATCTCATCGATCGACTGCCCCTCCATTGCATCGCGCCCGGTATTTATAAGCTGGACAAGCACCCGCGCGCCATTCCTCTTCGAGGCCTCGGCGAGGCACGACAGCCCGGGAATACACCGGTCGTCGAATATGCCGATAGTATTTCTCGGCTCTTTCATACGGCTGACGGCGCAGGCCTCGATGATGACCAGCCCCGCGCCGCCGTCGGCATAGCTGCCGTATCGCGCAATATGCCGCTCGTTGACCATCCCATCCGGCCCGGTCATGCCGAAGTCGGCCATGGGCGGCACGACTATCCTGTTCTTGATGACCTTCCCGGCCGCTGACACCGGCGAGCCCAAAAGCTCTAAACTCATAAACATGCTCCCTTCGGTTGCCGAAAGCAACCCGTTATGATAAAGTTGATATATGTATATTTAAGGAGGTCTGCCCATGCAAACTCCAAGATATTATTTTTCCGGCGACTTTACGGATCACGAAGAATACTTCCTCTCACGCCCCCATAAGCATGTCGCCTTTCGGCGCGGCGAGCTGCTCTGGGCCCCCGGAAAGCCCTGCGTAAGGATACACTATATGCTCTCCGGCCTTTCGATGCACTATGCCCAGCACGAAAGCGGCCGCCGGAGGATAATCAGCTTCCACGGCCCGGGAACGGTCTATCCCGGCTATCACCGCCGCGATTACCGCATAGAGCTCTCCCTTGTCACAGAGGCCCTTTCCGATATAGAAGCCCTCGAGTTCACCCCGGAGCAGTTCAGCGCCATGTTCGAGGAAAACCCCGCCCTCGCTCAAAGGGTGGTCGACTGGTATTCCGCTTACACCAACCTCTTTCTCTTCGACAGCGTCCATCAGGAATACAATTCCTCGCTGACCCGGCTGTGCAATCTGCTCTATCTGCTGACCGACACCCGCACAGCGCCCCTGCCCCCCGAGGTCACCGTCACCCAGGACGAGATGGCCGATATCCTCGGCATTTCCCGCGTCCATCTGACCCGCGCTCTGGCCGAGCTGCGCGACCTCGGCATAATTTCGACCAGCCGCCGCTGCGTCCATATCCTCGACCGTATGGCGCTGTCCCGCTTCTGCTCCGGCGAAACTATCTGACACGATTATACAGCCTATTGAGCATCGCTTCTGCTTCAAATGATATATTCTTTAAAAATACTTCTATCAATTCCAGACATCAAAACAGGCGCGTCCAAAAGACGCGCCTGTTTTACATTCAAATATCATATCAGCCCTGAAGGCCCTTGGCCTGCCTGACCATATTCTCGACGACGATATCGTGTATATCGCCCTGGGTGGCGCAGTATTCGAGCACTTTCCACGGCGTATTGGTATGGAAGTGTATCTTGATAAGCTCTTCGTCGCCGACCACAAGAAGGCAGTCGCCCTCGATATTGTCGGTTATATACCGGGCAATGGCCTCGTCGGACATTCCCTTGCCCTCGATGAGCAGCTGGGTATCAAAGGTGTATTCTACGGTATCCATTTTATCTTCTCCTTAATGTCAAGCATGACCCCGTACGGGGCTCGGTAAGCCTCGGCTTACCATACCGATATTCTACCACCGGCCGCCCGCCTTATCAATGGCCGGATACATTAATTTACAGGCTGTTTATATAATAAGCCCGACCCGCCGCCATGCGTAAAAAAGCCCCCGAAGGATACATGTCCTTCGGGGGGGCTGTGTTTATTTACCGTTTTCTTCGGCCGGCTTCTTTTTCTTCTTCTTTTTATAGCGGTCTTCCTCGCTGAAGATACAGCCGCAGTATTTCTGCATATAGATATCCAGCGCGCGGGCACGCTCCTGCCCCTCTCTGAAATAAGGCCGGAAATCCTCGGGCAGGAACTGCACGCCGTATTGCTCGCCCAGACGTGTGCCGATCTCTATTATGGCCTCGTGGTTCTGATACGGGCTGACCAGAAGGGATGTCGTATAGCTGTCGAAGCCCCTTTCGGCCGCCTCCCTGGCCGTCCGTTCGAGGCGCGAGGTATAGCAGAAGGTGCACCGGTGGTCGATGTCGTCCGCCACATTGGTGACAAACTGCCGCAGGCCGTAATCATCCTCGACGATGAGCGGAAGGTCGATGCTCTGGGCATAGGCCTTCATGGCCTCTCTGCGGCTGCGGTATTCGGTAAAGGGGTGTATGTTTATATTGTACCAGAAGGCCGTCGGCTCTATCCCCTTGTTCCGAAGTGTCTCGATGCACATTATCGAGCAGGGGGCGCAGCAGACATGTATAAGGGTATTCATGCTTTCTCCTTATTTGTGGAAAAGACGGTTGACCTGATATCTCGGCTCGCAGGTCAGATGTATGCCAAGACGGCGGTAGATATCCTCGTCGACCGACGACAAAAGCACGGTCGAATGTGCCTCGCAGCCCCTGAGGTCGGGCAGACGCAGAAGGGCGCGCTCGGCGTTCTTGTCTGTGGCGGCGCTTATGCTGAGGGCGATCAGTATCTCGTCGGAATGGAGCCTCGGGTTCTTTCCGCCCAGCAGATCGACCTTGAGCCTCTGTATCGGCGCGATGGTCTCGGGCGAGATGAAATGTGTCGGGCGGCTGAAGCCCTCGAGGGTCTTGACGGCGTTGAGCAGCGCCGCCGAGGCCGGGCCCATGAGCTCGCTGGTCTTGCCGGTGACGATCCGTCCGTCGCTCAGCTGGATGGCGATGGCCGGGCCGCACTCCTGCTTTTCGCGGGCCAGCGCGGCGGCGACGACCGGACGGGAATCTATCGTTACCCCGCCCTCCTGCATGAGCAGCTCGATCTTGTTTATCGGCTCTTCCGAGCAGAGACCCTTGCAGTAATCGTCCTTGGCCTTATAATAACGCCTGATTATCTCCTGATAGGATGCCTCGCAGACAGCCTCGTCGTCGATGATGCAGTAGCCCGCCATATTGACCCCCATATCGGTCGGCGACTTATAGGGGCACTCGCCGTAGATCTGCTTGAACATGGCCCGCAGGACGGGGAATATCTCGATATCGCGGTTATAGTTGACGGCCGTGACGCCATAGGCCTCGAGATGATAATGGTCGATCATATTGACGTCGTTGAGGTCGGCTGTCGCCGCCTCGTAGGCCAGGTTGACCGGATGCTTGAGGGGTATGTTCCATATGGGGAAGGTCTCAAACTTGGCGTATCCGGCCTGTATGCCCCGCTTGTTCTCGTGATAGAGCTGGCTCAGGCATGTGGCCATCTTTCCGCTTCCCGGGCCGGGTGCGGTGACGACGACCAGCGGGCGGGTCGTCTTTATATACTGGTTGCGGCCATAGCCCTCCTCGCTGACGATAAGCTGCACGTTGGTGGGATAGCCCTCTATGGGATAATGGAGATATACCGGTATGCCGAGGCGCTCCATCTTCTGCTTGAAGGCTTCGGCCGCCGGCTGCCCGCTGTACTGGGTTATGACGACGCTGCCGACATAGAGATCAAAGCTGCGGAAAACGTCGATAAGGCGCATAACATCGGTGTCGTATGTTATGCCAAGGTCTCCCCTGACCTTGTTCTTCTCGATGTCGACCGCCGAAATGGCGATGATTATCTCGGCCCTGTCGGATATCATGCGCAGCATGCGCAGCTTGCTGTCCGGCTCGAAGCCGGGCAGGACGCGTGACGCGTGATAATCGTCGAAGAGCTTGCCGCCGAACTCGAGATAGAGCTTGCCGCCGAACTCGCCGATCCGCCTGAGTATCTGATCCGACTGTCTTTTTATATATGCGTCATTGTCAAAACCTATCCTGTTCATTTTTACCCCCTGATAAAGTTACCTTCTCTTTTATTTTTTGGCCCTTTCCATACGAGTGAAAAAGCCGGCAAATATCGCCCCCGCCATGGTGGCAAGGCAGATGGCCGCCACATAGCAGAGATCATAGCTCCCCGTGCGGTCGAACACAAGGTTGGCCAGCGTGGGATTAAAGGTCGTTATAAGGCTTGATGTTCCGGTCAGCACGCCGTATATGGCGGCGTATTCACGCCGGCCGAAGACCGTCTCGGTGATTATCGGCACCCCGACCGAACCGAAGGCACATCCGAGCCCGGCGCCGATAAGGATAAGCACCATTGCCGGCCTAAACCGCCCGAAAAGCAGGCCAACCGCTCCAAGTATGTATGATGCCGCCGACAAAACGGTCGCCCATTTCGGCCCGGCCCTGTCGAACAGTATTCCAAGCGAATACTTCCCTATGGCAAGCGTCCCCATGGCAAGAGATACCATTGTCGCCGCAAACATGGTCGAATATCCGATATCGCTCAGATGGGGTGCAATGGTCTGCATACAGCAATAGGTACACATCCCCATGGCCGCGTTGCCGATGACAAGAAGCCAGAAAGAGGGCGATCTTACGGCCTCCTTAAATGTAACGCCGCCGCACGAGGCCGCGCCGGCATTTTCCCCATAGAGTGCCGTATTTTCCGCGCCGTAGGGCTCAAGCCCCATCTCTGAGGGCTTTACTTTAAGGACAAACAGAACGAATGGCGCCATGATGACAAACAGACACACGGCCAGTATGCGATAGGTCATGCGCCAGCCGTAGGTCCCCAGCCACTGCCCGGCAAGGAAGTTGAATATCATTCCTCCGACGCCGCTGCCCATGAAGGACAGGCCGATGGCCTTGCCCCTCTTTTCGATGAACCAGTTGGGTATGATGACCGAAAAGGACAGCACACCCAGAAGTGAATATGAAGCGCCGACAATTACCGATATGACATAGAGCATCGGCAGACTGTCGACAAAGGAATAGCAGAAATACGCGATGGGTACTATAAACACGTCGACCTTAAGGATCTTACCCAGATCGTCACGCGCAAGAATTTTACCGGCCATGAAGGACATGGCCATATAGCACATCGCCATAACGGTCTGCATCATGCCGACCTCGGCGCGGGTATATCCGAGCTCTTCGGCTATCGGCTTTATGAACTGGCTGCCGCAGTTGGAAACGATGCCAACATTGACCCCCATTATTATAAACCCGGCGAGCACGATATACCAGCCGTAAAATATCCCATTGCGGCCCTTCAGCTTCATTTTGCAGCCGCCTTTTCTCCCTTCGGCAGCACAGCGGTAAAGATACAGATGGTGATGGCCAGCAGACATACCCATACGGCAAATGCCGGGTTATAGCTGCCCATGCGGTCGTATACGGCCCCGCTGATCATGGGCGACAGCGCGCTGCCAACACTGGAGCAGGCCGAAATGACGCCGAAATTGGTGCTGTAATCCTTGCGTCCGAAAAGGGTCTGGGTGATTATAGGTACTCCGACCGTGCGAAAGGAGGATCCGAGGCACTGGCCGATAACGACGAGAGGAAGCATATATACATGGCGGCAAAAGATCATGCCTATCATGCCCAGCATACCGCAGAATATGGCAAGCAGGGTCGAGCGCTTTGTCCCGAGGTGGTCGTAAATGATGCCGAGGGACATCTTGCCGACGGCCACGGCCGCCATACAGAAGGATACCATGAAGGCCGCCGTCTGGGCAGCGTAGCCGCTGTCGCTCAGATGTGGCGACATGCACTGGGTCATGCTGCCGATGGCGGTCGTCGAGAAGCATACGCAGAGGCATACCGCGCGGAAGCGTGTCGTCTTGACCAGCTCCTTGAAGGTCAGGCCGTCCTCCTCGGGCTTTTCGGCCGTGCCCGATGCTGCCGTTTTATCGGCGCCGAGGGCCCTTGTGCCGCATTCCTCGGGCGTTATCTTGAGCAGGAAATAGACCGACACGAAGGCCGCCGCGAAGATGACTACGGCCAGCACGCGGTCAGCGCCGCGCCAGCCGATGCTGTTGATGAGGGCCGCGGCGATGGGGTTGAATACCATGCCGCCGATGCCGGTGCCCATGAAGGCTATGCCGATGGCCGTGCCGCGCTTTTCATAGAACCAGTTGGAAAGTATGACCGAAAATGCCGACGTCGTCAGCATCGACATGGTAAGTCCGATGACGACAGAACAGGCATAGAACATCCAGAGCTCGGTGGCCATCGAATACGAAAAATACGCCGCCGGGAAAAGCAGCGCCGATACCCGCATCAGCTTTTTCAGCGGGAAATGCTTAAGGATATATCCCCACGAGAAATTAAGGCCCATCTGCACCAGCGAGAATATCGTCATGTTGGTGCTCATCTGCTGCCTTGTATATCCCATATCGGCACACACCGGCTTGATGAACTGTCCGAAGCAGTTCCAGCCGATGCCGATGACCGTCGCCATTATAAGTATGCCGGCAAAAACGATCACCCAGCCGTAAAAAATCTTTCCGTCCTTCTGTTTCATGATTTTGCCCTGTCCTTCTTGGGAAGTAATTTGAAAAACACCATAAGCGATATGGCAAGCAGCACGCACCACATGGTGAACGCCGGGTTATAGCTGCCCGATATGTCATAGGCCGCTCCGTTGAGCATGGGCGATATTGCGCCGCCGACGCTGGAACAGGCCGAGATAAAGCCGAAATTGGCGGCGTAGTCCCGCTTGCCGAACAGATCCTCAACGACCAGCGGCACCCCGACAGTGCCGAGTGCACAGCCCAGGCCCTGCCCCAGGATTATAAGGGGGATGACCGCCGTATTGCGGCAGAATATCATGGCTACAAGGCCGATGAAGCCGCAGCTCATGGCCAGCAGGGTCGCCCTGCGGGTGCCGATGCGGTCATATATCTCGCCCAGCAGCATCTTGCCGACCGCCAGCGCTCCCAGACCCATCGAAACATAGAATGCCGCCCGCTGGACGGTATATCCGCTGTCGGTCAGATGGGGCGAAAGACATTGGGTGATACATCCGACGGCCGTGTTTCCGCAGGTCAGTGCCACGGCTACGATGATGAACCTTCTGGTATGAATAAGCTCCTTAAACAGCGGACCTCTCTCCTGCACATCCTCTCCGCCCCGCTCGGCGGCCGCCCTGTCATGGCCGAGAGCTTTAAGGCCCATCTCCTCCGGCCGGATCTTGAGCAGGAAATACACCGCAATAAATGCAGCGGCAAACATGATCCCCGCCATAATGCGGTATGTCATGCGCCAGCCTATATTGATTATCATC
The DNA here is from genome assembly GCA_934636325.1 of uncultured Eubacteriales bacterium. Taxonomy (GTDB): domain Bacteria; phylum Bacillota; class Clostridia; order Oscillospirales; family Butyricicoccaceae; genus RGIG1902. The sequence continues at coordinate 11,642 of CAKUAK010000006.1, read as the reverse complement.
GAAGCAACGATGGGGTTGAATATCATTCCCCCAAGGCCCGAGCCCATATAGGTTATGCCATAGGCCAGACCGCGCTTTTCCTCAAACCAGTTGGCGATTATTATCGACAAGGGAAGTGTCATCAGAAGCGCAAGGCTGAGGCCAAGCACCACCGAACATCCGTAGAACATCCATATGTTAGTGCACATCGAATATCCGAAATAGGAGATTCCCAGGGTGACGACGGCCAGACGCATCAGCTTTTTAAGCGAGAAGTGCCTGAGGATATATCCCCATGACAGCGCCACCGCCATATTGGTCAGCGAGGTTATCGTGCTGTTGGTGCTCATGGCCCTCCGCGAAAATCCCAGCTCTGCACAGACCGGCTTGATAAACTGACTCACACAGTTCCAGGCGACTCCGCCGATGGTCACCATGATGAGCAGGCCGGCGAAAACTATCACCCAGCCGTAAAAAATACCGCTTTTATTACTGTCAGTATTCATTTTTGACCTTTCATATCATGCATTGTCCTTTTTGGGCAGCGCTATCATAAGTACGAATATGCCTGCGAAGACCATCCCCGCACAGACAATATATGCCGGAACATAACTGCCGAAGATATCATATACCCTGCCGCTGATTATCGGCGCAAAGGCTCCGCCGAGACCTGTCGCGGCCGACAGCTTTCCGTATATCGAGTTGTAATCCTTCATGCCAAAGACATTCTGGGTTATGATCGGCATGCATATCGCGCCGAAAGAGCAGCCGAGGCCGACGCCGAGTATTATGACGGCCAGGGCGATATAGCTGCGGCAGAATATCATGCCGATTATCCCGACGAAGGTACAGCTGCAGGCGATGCATGCCGCCTTGCGTGAGCCGAGGCTGTCGAACAGCTTGCCCAAAATGACCTTGCCGATGGCCAGCGCACCCATTGATATCGACGCCATGACGGCGGCAAAGGTGACGCTGTAGCCGTTGTCGCTAAGATGGGGCGACAGGGTCTGATAGAATATTCCGATCGACATGACCATGCCGATGCTGGTCAGTGCTATGGCCCAGAAGCTCTTCATTTTCCTGACCTCGGCGAAGGTATAGCCCTCGAAGGGCTTTTTCTGGTCGCCGTCACAGGCGAGATGCTCGCCGAAACCGTAGGGTACAAGGCCCTTGTCAGAGGGCTTCTCACGGATGACGAAAAAGACGCAGGGCACGATGACGACAAATATCATTACGCCGAGGACCTGGTATGTATGCCTCCAGCCCCAGTTGATTATCATCTGGCTGATGACGGTATTCATAACCATCGCCCCTATGCCGGAGCCCATCGAGCACATGCCGATGGCGACGCCGCGGTCCTTGACGAACCAGTTGCCGACGATGTATGTAAATACCATCATCGAGATAAGGCAATAGCTGAGGCTGGTCAGGATTGTCACGGCATAAAACATGTATATATTGCTTGCAAAGGAATAGCAGAAATAAAACGCAGGGGTAAGCAGCGCCGAGGCGCACATCCACCGATGCAGCTTTATCTTTTTGGATATGCTGCCCCACATGAGGGCCATAAGCATCTGCACCACCGACATGATGGTCTGGTTGACGCTCATGGCCTGACGCGAAAAGCCCATGTCGGCGCAGACCGGTTTGATGAACTGCCCGAAGCAGTTGGTCATGATGCCCATGGTCATGGCGACGACGGCGCATCCCGCCGCCACCACATACCAGCCGTAAAAAAACTTCCCCTTTGTCTTTTCCATTTTCCTTTTTCCCCTTTATTTTTCAGGCGCTATTTTGCTTTTGACGCCTTCTTATCTCCTTTTGGCAGATATACCGAAAAACATATAAAGGACACAGCCACCACGGCAGCCAGCACCACATATGCCGGGCGATAGCTTCCGAAGAAATCGAAAACCGCCCCGTTGGCCGTCGGCGCAACGGCCGAGCCTATATTGCAGAATGCCGTATAAAGCCCCATAATGGCGGCGAAATCCCTTTTCCCGAAAACATTTTGAACGACTATGGGGTTGCCGACCGTGCCGAAGGCACAGCCAAACCCTATGCCGAGAACGATAAGCCCAAGCAGCGGAGTAACTTTGCAGAAAAGCATGCCCATAAGGCCGAGGAATGCGCAGGTCAGCGAGAACTTGGTCGCCCTTCTTGTGCCGAGCATATCGAACAGTTGGCCGAGAAGTATCTTGCCCAGAGCCATTGCGCCCATGCTGACCGATACCATTGCGGCAGCAAATGTAACGCTGTAGCTGTTGTCCGTAAGATGAGGCGAAAGGGTCTGGACAAGGCTGGAAAGACCCATATTTACCCCCATGGAGCAGCATGCCAGTATCCAGAACTTGGGCATCTTCTTTGCCTCAGCAAGTGTGATGCCATCCTCATCACCCTCGCTGCTTCCCGACACCCGATCCGCGCCGAGAGCCTTGAGCCCCTTCTCTCCCGGTCTGATTTTTACAAGCAGCACACAGGGTATGGCAACAACACCCATAATGACAGCCAGAATACGGAAGGACATACGCCAGCCATAGCTCTGGAGCCAGACCCCGAGCATCGGATTGAGTATCATTCCGCCCAGGCCCGATCCCATAAAGCATATTCCGGTCGCCAATCCGCGCTTTTCAACAAACCAGTTGGATATGATATATGAGAAGGGAAGCACCGACAGAAGGGTAAGCGTACAGCTCATCAGCACCGAGATGCCATAGAACATCCATATCTTCGAGCAGAAGGAATAGCAGAAAAATCCGACCGGGCCCACGACCGAGATGAGCAGCATAAGCCTTTTGATGTTGACATTCTTGAGTATCCAGCCCCAGCCGAAGGCGATCAGCACCTGTACGAGAGATACGATGGTCTGGTTCATGCTCATGGCACGGCGCGAGAACCCGAGCTCTTCGCAGACCGGCTTGATGAACTGGCTGAAGCAGTTATAAATGATGCCCATGACCGAAGCCATGATAAGGGTCCCGGCCAGAACTATCACCCAGCCGTAAAAGAACCCTTGCTTCTTCTGTGAGTCTTCCATTTTTCAACCTCCGGAAAAAGATAGTTTTAACCCAAGAATTATATCACAGGTGCATTAGGATTACAATTAAAGCCCGAGATTCCATCGTTTTGCCCTATATTTTGTTTTTTTTATGTCTATTTCCCACAAAAGCCGGACTTCGTCCGTTATCGTGATAATTGGAAAATACAAGAAAAGAGCCGCCCATTGGGCGGCTCTTTTGAATACAGATCGTATATCGCTTTTTGTCGATAACCGTCGGTTATCAGACTTCCATGGCTTCCTTCCAGTGATGGCACGCCGTGAAACGTCCCGGCTCGACCTCTGTCAGGACAGGCACTTCCTTGGCGCAGAGCTCTGTTGCATGGATGCACCTGTTGCGGAACTTGCAGCCCGAGGGCGGGTTGACCGGGCTGGGGACTTCGCCCTCCAGCGGTACGCGCTTGCGGGTCTTTTCGGCGTCGGGGTCGGCCGAGGGGATTGCCGACAGCAGGGCCTTTGTATAAGGATGCAGCTGACGCTCGAATATGTCGCGGCTGGTTGCCAGCTCGACAAGGCTTCCGAGATACATGACGCCGACGCGGTCGGAGATATGGCGGACCATCGACAGATCGTGGGAGATGAAGAGATATGTCAGGTCGTTCTCCCTCTGGAGCTTAATGAGCAGGTTGACTATCTGGGCCTGAATCGAAACGTCAAGAGCCGAGATAGGTTCGTCGCAGACGATGAACTCGGGCTCGACGGCAAGGGCGCGGGCAATGCCGACGCGCTGGCGCTGTCCGCCCGAAAGCTCATGGGCAAAACGGTTGGCGTAATCGTCGGTCAGGCCGACCCTGCCCAGCAGCTCGGATATCTTCTGTGCCTTTTCGGCCTTGGAGTATTTGAAGTGTACGTCCATGCCCTCGCCGATCAGCTCGGCGATGGTCATGCGGGGGTCGAGGGACGAATAGGGATCCTGGAAGATCATCTGGACGTCCTTCTTGAAGGCCAGCAGGTCGCTGCCCCTGAGGGAGGACACGTCGCGTCCGTCAAAGGTGACCTTGCCGGAGGTCGGCTCGTAAAGATGTGATACCGTCCTGCCGCAGGTCGTCTTACCGCAGCCCGACTCGCCGACCAGGCCAAGGGTCTCGCCCTTATTTATATAGAAGGAAACATGGTCGACAGCCTTAAGTGTCTGCTTCTTGCCGACAGGGAAATATTTGCAAAGGTCTGTTACTTCAAGCAGCTTCTCGCTCATTTCTTCTCAGCCTGCCTTTCATAGAAAGATTTCACCTTAGGCGCATCGGGATGCATCAGCCAGCAGGATACCTTGTGGGTGTCGCTGATGACCGTTTCCTCGGGCATGCGCTCGCGGCAGATGGGCATGCAGTATTCGCATCTGGCGGCAAAGGGGCAGCACTCGAGGGGCAGAAGCAGGTCGGGCGGCGTTCCGCCGAGGGAGTAAAGCTCCTGCTTGGTCTCGGTGGCCAGCTTGGGGGCCGAGCTGAGCAGCGCCCATGTATAGGGGTGCTTGGACTCATAGAAGATCTCGCGGGCCGTGCCGCGCTCGAGGACCTGACCGGCATACATGACCTGGATGCGGTCGGCAAAGTTGGCGACGACGCCGAGATCGTGTGTGACAAGGATGATGGCGACGTTGAGCTTGTCGCGCAGCTCGCGCAGCAGGTCGATGATCTGGGCCTGGATGGTAACGTCGAGGGCCGTCGTCGGCTCGTCGGCGATAAGGACGCGGGGCTGGCAGGAAAGGGCGATGGCGATCATTACCCTCTGGCGCATTCCGCCCGACATCTGGTGGGGATATTCATCGACCCTCTTTTCGGGGTCGGGGATCTTAACGAGACGAAGGGTCTCGATAGCTTCCTCGCGGGCCTGAGCCTTTGTCAGCCCCTTGTGGAGTATAAGGCTCTCCATGATCTGCTTGCCGCAGGTCATGGTCGGGTTGAGGGATGTCATCGGATCCTGGAAGATCATGCTGACGTCGTTGCCGCGGTAAGCGCGAAGGGCCTTCTTGTCCATATCAAGGACTTCGGTGCCGTCGAACTTGACCGAGCTGCCCTCTTTGATGACGGCAAAGGGCGGCTGGAGCAGACGCATAAGGGCCTTGGCCGTGACTGTCTTGCCGCAGCCCGATTCGCCGACGAAGGCCAGCGTCTCGCCGGGGGAAAGCTCGAAGCTGACTCCCCTGACGGCCTTGACCTCGCCCGCGTATGTGTTGAAAGAGACCCTGAGGTCCTTTACATCAAGAATCTTATCCATATCTGTTTACCTCTACTTTCTCAGCTTGGGGTCAAGGGCGTCCCTGAGGCCGTCGCCCATCAGCGTATAGGACAGCATGGTCAGGGCGATCATGAGGGCCGGGAAAAAGAGCTGGTAGGGATAGAAGAGGAACTGGGCCTGCGCGGCGTTGGCCAGCGCGCCCCAGCTGGTGTTCGGGGGCTGGATGCCCAGGCCGAGATAGCTGAGGAAGGCCTCCGAGAAGATATAGTTGGGGATGGCGAATGTGACCGAAACGATGATGACGTTGAGTGTGTTGGGGATCATGTGTTTGAGGATGATCCTGCTGGGGGGCACGCCCAGGCCCTTGGCGGCCATGATGTACTCCTGGCTCTTGATCTGAAGCATCTGGCCTCTGACAAGTCTTGCCGTGCCGCACCATCCGGTCATGGTCATGGCCAGCAGAAGGGTGAATATGCCGCTGCTGCCCAGAACGACCGACATGAGGATAACGACGATAAGATAGGGTATGCTTATCAGGACCTCGACGATGCGCATCATGATGCTGTCGACCGTGCCGCCGAAATATGCGGCGACGCCGCCGTAGATACAACCGACGATAGAGGAAATGAGCGCGCCGGCCAGACCGATTATCATCGAAACGCGGCCGCCGACCCATACGCGGGCGAAGATATCGCGTCCCAGCTTGTCTGTGCCGAACCAGTGCTCGCTGCTGGGTGCTTTATTGACGGCGCCCTTGTCGACCTCTTCGAAGGCATAGCCGCTGATGGCCGGTCCGAAAACGCACATGAATATGATGGCTACGAGAATGATGAAGGCGATAAGGGCCGTCTTGTTCTGGCGGAAACGCCTCCAGGCGTCCTGCATATAGCTTATATGCGGGCGGGCGATCCTTTCGCCCTCGTTCTTATCGACTCCGATGATCTGAAACTTTTCTTTCGAAATATTTTCCATGTTGACACCTCTCAGTTCTTATCGGGGACGATGCGGATCCTCGGGTCGACAAGGGTGTAGATAAAGTCTACGAGGAACTGCACGACGATAAAGAGGGCGGCATAGAATACCGTTGTGCCCATGACCATCGTATAGTCGTTGTTGTTGACCGAGCTGATGTAATAGAAGCCGATGCCGGGGATGCTGAACATCCTCTCGACGATGAAGGCGCCGGTGAAGATGCCGACGATCCTGCTGGCCAGGATGGTGATGGCCGGCAGCAGCGAGTTTCTCATGACATGGCGGGATACCACCTGGAACTCGCTGAGGCCCTTGGCACGGGCTGTCAGGACATAATCCTGGCTGAGGGTGTCGAGCATGCTCGACTTTATATAACGGGCATATGTGGCGATGGTGCTGAAGCTCAGGACGATGACCGGGATGACCTTATGCTTCGGCTCGCCCCATCCGGATACCGGCAGCCAGCCCAGCTTGACCGCGAAGAGATACTGCAAAAGCGAGGCCAGGACGAACACCGGGATGGTGATGCCCAAAATTGCGATGAACATGACGATATAATCGGGCAGCTTGTTTTTGTTGAGCGCCGCGATGATACCCGCCCCGATACCGATGACAAGACCGATGATAAGGGCGATGCCGCCGACAGAGGCCGACGCAGGCGACGTCTCGACGATGGTCTGGCTTACCGAACGGCCGGGGTAGACAAGGCTTTCGCCCAGGTCGCCGTGAAGCATATTTTTAAGATAGATGACATACTGCTCGAAAAGCGGCTTATCGAGGCCGTATCTGGCATAGTAGTTCGCCTTTGTCTGCTCGGGCAGAGACCTGGCCATGCTGGCCAGCGGGTCGCCCGGGATGGCCTTCATCATGAAGAAGGTCAGCGTTACGACCGCCCACAGGGTAACTACCATAAGCCCAACCCTTTTAAGGATGTACTTGGTCAAATTGCTCTGCTTCCTTTCATTCTTTCCTTTTTGGTTCTTTCCTTTTTCATGGTCCCGGCGCTTTAGTGCGCCGAAGCAAATATATTATTTATCGGCCGAAGTGTCCGGCCGTTATCTTCGCGATTTATAGAACCGGCGGCCACGAAGGGTTTCATGGCCGCCGGATGATCGTTTATTCTCTTACTTTACGATCTCAACATGCTTGAGGCCGGACTTATCAAAAGCACCTGTGGGGTAGTTCTTGACATAATCCTTGACAAAGATGTTGTAGTTGTTTGTAGCAAACGGCGAAGCTACGCACTCGTCTTCGATGACCATCTTCTCGGCCTCTTCATAGATCTTCAGCCTCTCGGCATCGTCCATTGTGGTCGAGCCCTTGGCGATCAGAGCATCGTACTCGTCGCTGGCCCAGTTGGTCATGATGGCGTCTGTGGAGGAAACAAAGAGGGACAGGGTATCATACGGATCATTGTAATAAGCGCCCCAGCCCATGAAGCCGATCTGATAGTTGCCCTTATTGACGTTATCAGAGAAGATGCCCCATTCAGAGAAGGAGATCTCGACATTTACGCCCAGCTCGGCAAGATATGTCTGCTGGAGGAAATCGCCCAGTGTGCGGTACCAGTCGGATGTACCGGCCAGCGAGAATGTGACCTTAAGTGTCGAGGGATCGTCGCCCAGGCCGAGCTCGCTCATGCCCTGGAGAAGCAGATCCTTGGCTGTCTTGCCGTCGGCCTTGAGCTGCTCCTGCATCTCCTTAATGAGATCACCGGCGTCCTCACGGAAGTTGGTCTCGCCGACAGACATCGAGGGAACGACCCAGCCGTATGTCGGTGTGCGCAGGCCGCTGAAGCACATCTCGTTGATCTCATCCCTGTCGATGGCCAGGGTGAAGGCCTTACGGATATTTGCGTTCTGGAAGAGCTGGTCGGCGCAGTTATAGAAAGCATAGGACAGTGTAGCGCCGGGATACTGGATCTTTGCGTTTGCGCTGTTGGACTCGAAGCGCTGGAGCCACTCGGCAGAGCCTGTAGAGACATAATCGAGGTCGCCTGTCTCAAAGGCATTGTAATATGTGTTCTCATCGCTCATGATGCTGAAGACGACCTTCTCGAGCTTGACATTGTCGGCATCCCAGTAATTTTCGTTCTTTACAAGGACGATCGAGCTGTTGTGTGTCCAGCTCTCGACCTTGAAGGGGCCGTTGGAGATAAAGCTCTCGGCCTCGGCGCCGTACTTGTCGCCGTACTTCTCAACGATATCCTGGCGCTGGGGATAATAGATGGTGCCGGACAGCATGTTGAGGTAAGCGGGCAGAGCGGCCTCAAGGGTGATGACAAGTGTATTGTCGTCTGTGGCTTCAACTCCCAGCTGATCTACAGGCAGCTCGCCCGAGTTAACGGCCGAGAAGTTCTTGATGGGCTGGAGGAAGAAGGCGTTGGGGCAGCCTGTCTCGGGGTCGGAGGAACGCTGCAGCGAGTAAACATACTGCTGGGCTGTGACGGGTTCGCCGTCCTCCCACTTGGCGTTCTTATTAAGATGGAATGTCCATACCAGACCGTCGTCGCTGACATCCCATGTCTCGGCATCGGCGGGAGTATTGACATACTCGTCACCGTGGAGCTCTGTACGGACCAGGCTCTCGGTGGTGTTTGTAAGAATAGAGCTGGAGTAGGTATCGCTGCGGCGACTTACATCCAGTGTCGAGGGCTCGGCGGTAATATATGTGTTGAATACCTGCTCTGCGGTGTTCGAAACATTGTTACCGTTCTCGCCCTGGCTGCCGTTGTTGTCCGTGCTGTCGTTGTTGCCGCAGGCGGCAAAAACGGAGAGGCACAGAGCAAGGCTGAGGACCAGTGCTAAAAACTTTTTCACTTTGATCGACCTTTCCTTTTTCTTTTTGTCTTTTGAACATGGAGGTGTCCTTTCTCCATGAAACAAAACATGAAATGACAGCGGCGGCTTACCCGTCCGCTTTGGCTCAATTTTAGCATACACTTAAATGCCTGTCAATCGTTTATCGCGCTTGAACAATTAAAAACCATTAGTTTTTGTTAAAGAGCCAAACTCGCATTATGTAAAGTTATGTAAACGCTTTAATTGACAAAAGAATATCAACATCCTCCGTCGAACATCTTGGAAAACTCGATCGACAGGCTCTCCATGTCGCCGCCCCTGCGGCTCTTCTCGACATTGACCGCCGTAGTAAGGAAGTTGACGGCGATGACCGGCGCCGTCAGCGAGTTGAGGAAGAGCCTCGTTCCGGTGGGGCAGTATATGCACATGTCGCATATCCCCGCCACCTCCGACCGGGTGCTGTCGGTCATGCCCAGCAGCGACGCCCCCTTGCTGCGGGCGAACTGGGCCAGCTTGACCGTCATGAAGTAATAATCGGGGAAGGATATCGGGATGACCAGCGTGTCGGCATCTATAAAATACAGGGCCGACTGGACGGCGTCGCCCGACTCGGTGTCGACCGTCATGCAGGATACCCCCGTCATGGTCAGGCGCGTCAGCATATAGTTTGCTAGCTGTATGCTGACCCCTCTGCCGCAGATGATGACCTTTTTGGCCCGGCAGATCATCCGCGCCGCCTTGAAGTATTCGTCTATATTTAGGCCCGAGAAAAAGGTGCTGACCCCGTCGAGCTCTTCCTGACACATCTGGCGGAATAGCCCCGACTGATCCTCCAGCTCGCTTTTGGGTATGTAAGGCAGGACATATGTGTCGTCCCGGCTGACCGATTCCTTCCTTCTGGCGGCGGCGTATTTGCGGAACTCGTATTTTACCTCGTTGAAGTTGGGATAGCCCAGCGCCGTACACAGATTGAGTATCGTCATTTCCGATACCCCGACCTCGGCGCTCAGGTTCTTGAGGGTCGTGAAGCACATGTCGTCGGTATGAGACGTCATATAATCGGCGATGTCCTTCTGCTTTTTTGTTAATGTGCTATATTTTTCCTGTATTATATCGACAACGCCTTTCAAACGTCATCCCCCTTTTCCTTTTTAAGGCAGTAAACCCCCGTGCTGCCCCTCTCCTTTTCAGTAAGATATGATATATGACCTTGACCCAAAAGTCAAATCGCTTCCCGCTGCACACGATGTCATTGACTTTATTTGGTATTTTTGTTAAGATATTTTAAAGAATATCCGGATTTCGAAGGAGGTAATGTCCCGTGACCAAAAAAAGTATGTCCACTCTATTCACCGCCCTGTTCCTCCTTCTGGCCGAGGCCGCCCTGATCCTGCTCCTTTCCTATCCCGTTATCCGCCCCGGAGAGGTGTACTCGCCCGACCTTAAAAATGGCTTTGATATCTTCGCCGGCCCCGCATGGGATAATTTCCCCATACGTCAGGAGGCGGCCGGGCAGCCGGTCATGCTGTTCAGGCGCATAGACCTCGGCGCCCGCCCCGATGATATGGATCTTTATTCCTTCATCGCCCACTCTTCTGTGTATGATACCGACACGGTCGCCGGGCTCTACTCCAGTATCCTCAAGCCGGGGGACAGGTTTACCGCCAGCCGCTATTCCTGCTGGTATTCGATGATGCCCTCTCAGGACGGTATGGATTCCCTTTTGGCTCTCGCCGGAAGTGTCGGGCCCGAAAACAGCGAAAAGGTCTGCGAATTTCCACGCAAGGGTTAACACCGGCAGCACAGCCCCATAACACAAAGGACAGCCCCGGAAGACTCCCGGGCTGTCCTTTAACTATTCAACACGGTTTACCGCTGCGCTAATATTTTTCGCGATGGACCTTGCCCATGTCGAGCTCTTCAAGGCTGTGGGCGGCCGGATGACCGTTGGGCATGCCGAGGGAAAGCACGGCCTCGAGGCTGAATCTTTCAGGAAAGCCCAGAAGCCCCCGCAGGTACTCTTCCGAGCTGCCGCCTTCGGCGCTTTCCCTGCCTCTTCCCTGTATCCAACAGCTGCCGATGCCAAGGCTGTCGGCCATAAGATGCATGTTGGCCATGGCTATTGCACAGTCCTCGATCCACATATCGGCATTCTCATGTCCGCCGATAACGACGATCGCGGCGTCGGCGTCTTTAAGCATGTCCGCCGCCCCAACCCGGAATCCGGCCATTCTTTCAAGCATGTCACGATCGCGCACAATAATGAACTCCCACGGCCTGAGACCCTTGCTGGAGGCCGACAGCATCCCGGCCTGAAGCACGGTCGTCAGTTTGTCATCCGGGATATGTTCACCGGTGTATTTTCTCACGCTGCGTCGTTCCGCCATGATCTTCAGAAGCTCCATAAAAACTCTCCTTTCGTTTTTTTCTTTATTATATCATGGCAGGGCCCCGCACGTAAACCTTTAAAGGCCGGTTCGGCGATTTTTCTCTCTCCGGAGATTGCCGGATTCCCCGAAGCCGCCGAAAAACCGTTCTGCCGGGATTTCCCGACATTTCAGATCGGTCCTGCGGGCCGGTTTCGCCGCGGCAAAACGGCAAAACCGGCAGATCGGTGTGCTTCGCCGTGCGCATGTCACGGCAAAAACATCCAATAG
>CAKUAK010000005.1 GCA_934636325.1 uncultured Eubacteriales bacterium | reverse complement strand
CGGAGCGGGCAGCATCTGGGGCATGAAGATCTCCATTATCCATCCTCCGATAAATATATTTAAAAGAAAGGAAAAACGAAAGGAAAAACAGGTTTGATAGCAGCATTTTTGGGAATAATAGCGCTGTATGCCGCAAGCAATTACTATATAGCATCCCGCCTCTGGCGGTGGCTCGGCCTGACGAAGGGTCTGTGGGCATTCGGCGCTGTGTTTGTATTTCTGAGCTCGGCCTTCATGCTGTCGGAAATGATACCCGGCATGCCCTATGGGCTCAAGCGGCCGATAAATATCATCGGCGGGCTTTATCTTGCGGCCTATATATTCCTTATTATCCTTGTGCCGATATGCGATATCGTGTTCAAGGGGAAGGGAGGCGCTTTGACGGCTCTGCTCATCATTGCCGCCGCGGCGGCGATAACGGCCTTCGGATTTGCCTCGGCCAATAATATAAAGACAAAAAGCTATACCGTCAATACCGGAAGCGGCGATATGAAGATCGCCCTTGTTTCCGATATGCACATCGGCGAGATAATAACGGCGCGCCAGGTCGAAAAGATGGTCGACAGCATAAACGCCGTCGGCGCCGATTATATATTCATAGCCGGCGACCTGCTCGACGCCGGACCTGATGCCGTAAGGGATAAGGAGGCCGTCGGCCATGCTATGTCGAGGCTGAGCGCGCCTGGCGGGGTGTATGCATGCCTCGGCAATCACGACGGCGGCTTCAGGGGCCTCGAAAGCCAGGCCGAAGAGCTTCTTGAAAGCTGGGGCATAAATGTCCTGCGCGACGAGGCGGTCATAAAAGACGATATCGCCATCGTTGGGCGCAATGATAAGGACTATCCCGGACGCAAGAGCTCCGAAGAGGTGCTCGCCGATATCCCCGACGAGCTGTTCACCGTCGTTCTCGACCATCAGCCGACCGACTTTGACGCCGAGAAGGCGGCCGGGGCCGATCTGATACTCTGCGGTCACACCCACCGCGGCCAGGTATTCCCCTGCAACCTCATAACCCACGCCGTATTCAAGCTGGATTACGGCATGATGACCGAGGATGGCTGCACGATGATAGTATCCTCCGGCATCGGCACATGGGGCCCGAGGGTGCGCATCGGCTCCCAGAGCGAGGTCGTCGACATAAGCATCACAAAATAAAACATGCCGGGCATATGCCCGGCATTACTTTTATCTCAGCCGCCCGGGGCGTTCGCGCATTTTGAGTCCGTTGACCAGCCCCAGCGCCATGAAGGTCGTCGCCATCGAGGTGCCGCCGTAGCTGACGAAGGGCAGGGTGATGCCGATGACCGGCATTATCCCGAGGCACATTCCGACGTTTATGAGTATCTGGCTCATGAGCATGCCGCCGATGCCGATGCAGACGAGATACGAGAAGCGATCATAGGCCTGCGACGCGTCATATAATATGCGCCAGACAAGTATGGTCAGCAGTATGATGACTACCATGCCGCCGACAAAGCCCCATTCTTCGCAGATCGAAGAGAATATGAAATCGGTATGCTTGGAGGGCAGGATGTTATACTGTGTCTGCGGGCCGTTCATATAGCCATAGCCGAACATCTCGCCGCCGCCCACGGCGATCATGCTCTGGATGCCGTTATAGGCGATCTTCGGGCTGGCCTCGGGGTCGAAGAGTACGATTATGCGCAGCTTGTGATAGTCGGCGAGAACGTAATGCCACAGCGGATAAAGCGACGCCGCGCCGAGGCCGCAGAGGGGCAGGAAATATTTCATCGAAAGGCCGGAAGCAAACAGCATGATGATAAATATCATCAGATAGACAAGGCACATGCCAAGGTCGCCCGAGAAGATATATACGAATCCGGCCGTCGTCATGGCGTGAAGGATGAGCTGGATCAGGGCGCGGGGGGTATTGAGATTGTCGCGCAGGGTATATATGTGCCGGGCAAAGGTGAAGATGAAGATGATCTTGCCGATCTCGGCCGGCTGTATGCCTATGCCGGCAAAGCGTATCCAGCTGCGGTTGCCGGTATCGCCGCTTTCGCCGAGAAAGCGAAGGGACAGCAGAAGAATAAGATTCAAAACAAAGGCCACCGGCCACAGATCGCCGAAGCGGTCGAGGTCGACCAGCGATATTATGAAAAACGCCAGTATGCCGAGCATCATTGCGCCGGTCTGGACGATCATCAGCTTGGGCTGCGATATCCTTGACATGGTCGATGTGGCGCTGTATATGGCCGTCAGACCTATGGCCGATATCGACATGGCGATGGCCAGCAGCAGCAGGTCACACTTGCCGATAAAGGCTTTTAAAGAAGTGAAGAAGGCTTTCATTGGATCTCCCTGTATATTATGGCGTGTGACGCCGGGTGTTCTTATGATTTAATTATTCTATCATCTTCATGTGCAATATTCAATCGCCAGTCCCAATATGTGAAAAAAGTTCAGAAATGCAAAGGCGTCCCCGCACGGATATTCCGCGCGGGGACGCCCGACCTGAAAGGTAAGCTGGCTGTTATCAGGGACGAAGGCCCATGCCGCCCTCAAGCGTAAGGGTCTCGCCCGACATATATTTGAAATCGGGCGAGGCCAGCTGGACGCAGACCCGGCCGATCTCAAGCTCGGGATCGCCGTAATGGCCCATCGGAGGCATCTTGACGTTGGCCGCATAGGCCACGGGATAGGCCTCCTTGAACTGCTCGAGCTTGGCCGTCCAGGCCAGCGGGCAGATGATGTTGACATTGATGCCGTCGGGGCCCCATTCGTTGGCGGCCACCCTCGTCAGGCCGCGGATGCCCTCCTTTGCGGCAGCATAGGCGCACTGGCCATAGTTGCCGAAAAGACCCGCGCCGGAGGCAAAGTTGATGACGCTGCCCTTTGACTCGGCAAGATAGGGGTGGCAGGCCTTCATATAATAAAAGGCCGAATAGAGGCCGGAATAAATGGCCAGATCGAACTGTTCGGTCGTGTGGTCGGCAAGGGTGACACCCGAGGCCGAGGCCTGTGCGTTATTTATAAGGACCTGAATGCCGCCGAAGGTATCGACGGCCTGCTTTATGACATTATTGACAACAGCTTCGTTATCGGAATGAGCGCTGACATCGGCGACCGCTGTAAGGACCTTTATGCCGTATTTGGCCTCAAGCTCTTCCTTTGCGTCGATCAGCTTCTGCTCATTCCTTCCGGTGATGACAAGGTTGGCACCCTCTTTTGCATATGCCGTCGCAATGCCATAGCCGATCGAACCGCAGCGTCCGTCGCTGAGGACCGAGCGTCCCGCTCCTGTGATTATGGCTGTTTTACCCTTTAAAAAGCTCATGTTTTTACCTCCCGTGGGACAGTGCGCTGTTTTATTAAAAGTATATGACCCTAAGTACAAGTATATTTTAGCACGCTAAAGCTAAAAATCAATAAAAGTTAAGAAATAGACTAATAACAGTGCTAAACGTCTATAAATTGACGAATTAAGTTCGAGAAATCATCTGTGTTGGTTGATAATAGTCAAACATGGCTTTCCGGCCCATATCAAGTGTCCCACGATTGAAGGCCGTTATGCGCAAAGGTTTATATGGTGTTTATTGACTGTTTGGATTTTTGCGTGATATACTGCCATCCACAGGGGCGATATATGCGTGTCTTATCTCAGAAAACATAAAAGGCTGCTGTGCATCCTTATTTACTGCGCCCTCGGGGCGAGCTATTTCGCCGTGCTATATCTCGGAAAGGGCCACCATGTCATAGGCACGGCGCTTGACGAAAAAATACCATTTATCCCGGCGGCGGTCATACCGTATGTTCTCTGGTATCTCTATGTGCCGCTGCCCATGCTCTATATGAGCTTTAAGGACGAAGAGATATTCGTCCGCCAGATGAAGACCCTTTTTACCGGCATGGTTATAGCTAATATATTTTTTCTCATATACCCGACCTCGATAGCCTTCCGCCCCGATACGGTGGAGGGCGGCGGGATCTTAAGATGGATATGCCGCCTGATATATGCCGTCGACCGGCCGGTCAACGTATTTCCCAGCCTGCATTGCTATGAGGCGACGGCCATACATCTTTCGACCTTCGGCGGCGATCACAGTCGGCGTCACCGGGCGCTCAAGGCGGCTTCCGGTGTGCTGTGCATCCTGATATGCCTTTCGACCGTCTTTATGAGACAACATTCGGTGCTCGATCTCATATCGGGCTGCGGCCTGGCGGCCGTAATATATTTTATAGTCAGAAAAACAGAGAAAAGCGGGGATAAAAATGATCATCAGACCCTTTAACGGGATGTATTTCTGCCTTATGGCAGCAATAGCCGCGGCGGTATATATTTCGGCGGGAGTGCTGCGTGGGAAAGGCGAAAGGGCTGCCGGAAGATGGATAATATTGTTGTCGGCCTGCAATATAGTCCTGTATTTTACATATAAGTGGATGCTTTCCAAGGACGCCCAGTTCCTCGCCGTGTCGGGGTACGAGCGCTTCAACTGGTTCAACGAGCTGCCGATACAGCTCTGCAATATAAACCTGTTTCTCATACCCATCGGCGTGCTGACAAGGAAACGGCCGATCCTGGGCTTTGCCTTTTTCGTCGCGCCGCTGGGCGCGTTTATGGCGCTGACCTTCCCGGAGACCGCCTTTAGCGGGTATTCGATGCTGATCCCGCGGATCGCCGGATTCTATCTGACCCACGCGCTGCTCATCGTATGCGGGCTGAGTCTCTGCACTCTTGGGCTCTATCGCCCAGACGAGAGGGATATACCCGATATCATAAAGACGCTGACCCTGCTGCTGGTCTGCGCCCATTGCGTCAATATGGTGCTGCGGGCCACGGTATGCCCCGAGGCCAACTATTTCTTTACCTACGGCGGCGACATAGGGCTGCTGCGTCTTATGATGAGGTTCATACCTTATCCGCTGCTATATCAGCTTCCGGCGATACCGGTGGCTGCCGCCTATATGGGCGCGCTGACCCGGTTGTTCAGGCCGAAGAGGGCCGAGCAGCCGGAGGCCGAAGAAGAGCCGGAGCGCAGCTATCGCGCATCGTAAAATAAGTATATCAAAATAGCCTATGCCGCAGCTTCGGCATAGGCTGTTGATTTTTTATGGCTCTGTCCTGATTATTGGACAGAGCCTGTTTTATTATATGGATATATAAAAGATAAAAGACGGCCGAAGCCGTCCCTTATCCCTGTTCAATAATCCACAACAATATTTCGATCCACGCCTTACAGCGACAAGAGTAATATACCAAATCGGTATGCCGCTGTCAAATGGAAGCGGCGGTAAGGGGTACTATACCGCCATAAGCGGTTCATGTGTCTGGTAATCAAAAATCTTAATACTCCACTACAATGAACTTTACAAATTAAAAGACATGTGATATCATGAAAATCAAGAAAGGAGAAAAAAGATCATGGATTACCATGATGATGATTTTTTACAGTTGTCGGGGCTGCAGCACTTTGCCTTCTGCCGGCGTCAGTGGGCGCTGATACATATCGAAGGCCAGTGGGCCGAGAACTATCGAACGGTCGACGGAGAGATCATGCATGAAAGAGCCCACGACGGCGGCATATCCGAAAGCCGCGGCGACAGGATCATCACGCGGGATATGCGGGTGTTTTCGTCGGAGTTGGGAGTGTCGGGTGCATGCGATGTGCTCGAGTTCAGGAGGAGCCCAGAGGGCATATATCTTGACGGGAGGGAGGGTCTCTGGCAGCCATATCCTATCGAGTATAAAAGGGGCAGGCCAAAGGATCATGACGCTGATGCGCTCCAGCTCTGCGGACAGGCAATGTGCCTTGAAGAGATGCTGTGCTGCGATATCCCAAAAGGTGCGCTATATTACGGAGAGACCCACAGGCGAAGCGAGGTCGAGCTGACACCGGAGCTTCGGGATCGTGTGAGGTCGATGCTGAAAGAGATGCACGAGCTTTACGGGCGGGGATACACCCCGCTCGTAAAGCCAACAAAAGGCTGTAATGCCTGCTCGCTTAAAGAGCTCTGCCTCCCCAAAGTGATGAAAAAGAGATCGGCGTCGGAATACATACGCCGGGCAATGGAGGGAGATATATGATAGACCTCCATAATACCCTTTATGTTACGACCGAAAACGCATATCTGACCCTCGACGGTGAAAATGTCGTCGTGAAATGCGAGGGCAAAGAGGCCGCGAGATATCCGCTGCACACCCTTCAAGGCATAGTGTCCTTCTCGTATGCCGGGGCGTCGCCGGCCCTTATGGGGGCGTGCGCCGAGAGAAATATCGGGCTGACCTTCTTTACCCCGGGAGGAAGGTTCCTTGCCCGGGTATCGGGCGGGACAGGCGGCAATGTGCTGCTGCGCCGCACCCAGTACCGCGCGGCCGACGATATCTTTCGGCGCATCCGCATAGCCCGCATGATGATCTTCGGGAAGATATATAACGCCAGATGGAGCGTCGAACGCACGCGGAGAGATCACGCCATGAGGATAAATGAAGAGAGGTTCGCCGCGGCGTCGCGGCAGCTTCAGGCTTTGCTGCCCCAGATAGCCGAAGAAGTATCGGAGGATACCCTGCGCGGCCTCGAGGGGGTCGGGGCGGCGGCCTATTTCGGCGTTATGGACGAAATGATATTAAGCGGGAAAGAGACCTTTTATTTTAACGGCCGCTCGCGCCGCCCGCCTCTCGACCCCTTCAATGCCATGCTGTCCTTTGCCTACAGTCTGCTTGCCCATGACTGCGCATCGGCTCTAAGCGGTGTGGGCCTCGACCCCTATGTCGGTTTCATGCACACCGACAGGGCGGGCAGAGAGTCGCTGGCCCTCGATCTGATGGAGGAGCTGCGGCCCTGCTTTGCCGACAGGTTTGTGCTCACCCTGGTCAACAACAGGATCATGAAGGCGTCGGATTTCGATATCCGCGAGAGCGGAGCGGTGCTGCTCTCCGCCAACGGACGGCGCACCTTTTTAAAGCACTGGCAGCAGCGCAAGGGTGAAAAGATTACCCATCCGTTCCTCGAAGAGAAGGCAGCGTGGGGCCTTGTGCCTCACGTGCAGAGCCTGCTGCTGGCCCGGTGTCTGCGCGGGGATATCGACGAATACCCGCCGTTTTTGGGGAAATAGGAGGAAAAATGTGCTTGTGGTCATAACCTATGACGTTGATACAGGTGACGCCGCCGGGCGTAAAAGGCTCCGGCAGATCGCGCGCCAGTGCGTAAATTACGGCCAAAGGGTGCAGAACTCGGTATTTGAATGTCTGCTCGATACGGCCCAGTGCCGCAGCCTTCAGAACCGGCTGTGTGGTATAATGGATATGGAAAAGGACAGTCTGCGGTTCTATTACCTCGGCAAAAATTATGAAAAGAAGATAGAGCATTTCGGCTGCCGCGCGACATATATGCCGGAGGATACGCTGATAGTGTAGGGGGATAGTATGGGAAAAAAGTTTTTGGCCCACATCACATACAGAGACGGTGTGAGGTATGAGCAGTCGCTGCGCGACCATTGCAGAAGGTCGGCGAAATATGCATATGATGCCCTTGAGGCTGTCGGTCTGGGCATGTGCGCGATGCTGGCCGCGCTGGTGCATGACATGGGCAAGGCCTGCGAGAGGTTTATGGAATACCTCGAGGCGGCCGCCGCGGGAAAGGACGTCCGGCGCGGGTCGGTCAATCACACCTTTGCCGGCGTGCGATTCCTGCTCGAACGCTACTGGGGCCCGGGAAAGCCGGAATCGGTCAGGGCATGGACAGCCGAGATATTGGCCTGGGTCGGCGGATCGCATCACGGCCAGTTCGATCTGAGCGACCCGCTCGGCGGGCATGGTTTCGAGCACCGCATGACCAAAAAGGATATCTGCTATGAGGAAGCCCGAGATAATTTCCTGCGAGAGTGTGCCGATATCAAAGAGCTTGACGCCATGTTCGACGCAGCCGTGGGAGAGATAGAAAGGTTCTTTAAGGCGGTATCAGACAATATAGATACCGCCGGAGAGTGCGACTTCTGGGCAGGACTGCTGGCGCGCCTTGTGCTCAGCGCTGTCGAAGAGGGCGACCGCCGGGATACATACGAGTTCATGTCCGGCAAAACCCAGCCCGAGTGTGATGTGGATAATGACGGGTGGCACAGGCTTTCGGTGCAGCTCGATGAGAAGATAGACGGTATGGAATGTAAGCTTGAGATCGACAGGGCACGGCGGGAGATATCACGCCGTGCCGGGGAGGCGGCCCAAAAGCCGGGCGGGGTATACCGCCTCAATGTGCCGACCGGCGGAGGCAAGACATTAAGCTCCCTGCGGTATGCCGCGGCCCACGCGGCGATCCACGGAAAACGGCGGCTGATATTCGCCGTGCCTCTGCTGTCGATACTCGATCAGAATGCTAAGGCGATAAAAGATGCTGTCGGCAATGACGGTATGATACTCGAGCACCATTCAAATATCATTTGGGATGAAGCCGCGCCGGCCGAGGAACTGGAGCGGGCCGATCTGCTCAGGCAGACATGGGATGCACCGATCATCATTACGACGTTGGTCCAGCTGCTCAATACCATGTTTGACGGAGGTTCCGGCGCAATACGTCGGTTCCACTCCCTGTGTGAAAGCGTAGTGATAATAGACGAGGTCCAGACCGTCCCGACACATCTGCTCAGCCTTTTCAATGTCGGGGTAGGCTTCCTTTCGGCGGTGTGCGGGGCGACGGTGGTGCTGTGCTCGGCGACACAGCCCGACACAGAGAACGCGGCCCACAGGATCGCCGGAGAGGCCGGGCCGCTGCTGCCCTATGATCCCGATATATGGAAGGTGTTCAAGCGCACGGTGATAATTGACGCCGGAAGCGGATCGGCCGACGATATAGTATTCATGGCGGGGCAGATAATAGATAAGGCGAGAAGTCTGCTCATCGTCTGCAACACCAAGGCCGAGGCGGCCGACATATTCAAAAAGCTGCCCGACGGAGAATATGAGAAGTTCCATCTTTCGGCGTCTATGTGCATGGCACACAGAGATCATGTCATAAAAGAACTGAAGGCCAGGCTCGATCCCAAATCGAAATGGCGCGGCAAGCTCGTCTGCGTCTCGACACAGGTCATAGAGGCCGGGGTCGACATATCCTTCGCGTGGGTGATAAGGCTGGCGGCCGGGATGGACAGCGTTATTCAGACGGCTGGGAGGGGCAATCGAAACGGCGAGCTTCCCGGCGGCGCAGAGGTCGATATCGTCACCCTTCTCGGTGAAGATCTTGGCCGTCTGCCCGATATAAGGCGCGGTAAGGAAGCGACGCTGCGGCTGTTGGCCGACTTTAAGAGATCTCCCGGCAGATTCGACGGCGATCTTTCATCCGACAGCGCCATAAAGAGCTATTACAGTATGCTTTACAAAAGCATGCTGGGGCAGAACAGCGCGGTTCAGGATGGCCCTGTCAAGGTCGGTCAGAGGGACACTACCCTGTTCGAGATGCTGTCGGATAACATGGCCTTCCGCCAAAATGATAATGAAAAATATAACATGCATCAGGCCTTTAAAACGGCCGGTGAGCGGTTCAGCGTTTTTGACAGGGCCACAGTCGACGTTATCACGGGATATAATTTACCCAAAACAAATGGCGAAGGCACGCCTGATGAGAATCATGAGAAAAATGATCTCATCGAAAGGCTTTGCAGCCTTGATGCCGATTATGACATCGGGTATGCGTCGGAGCTTATCCGGAAAGCGGCGCGCTATACGGTGCCGCTCTACGACTATCAGATAAAAGCGCTGGAACAGCGGGGCGGATTGATACCGCTGTTGGGCGGCAGGGCCTTCGGGCTTCAGGAGGGATATTACGATGAAGAATTGGGATTCACAATGGAACAGGGATCTCTGGAGTTTAAGGAGGTATAAGAAGATAAATGATGAAAACAAAGCACCCGAACATCGTTGAGTTTCGCGTCAGCGGGAGCTATGGGCTCTTCTCCGATCCTGTTATGAGGATCGGGGGAGAGAAATGCAGCTATCAGGTGCCGACCTATGAGGCCCTCAAGGGTATATTGTCGTCGGTATACTGGAAGCCGACCATAGTCTGGTATATCGACAGGGTCAGGATCGTCAACCGCATCCAGACAGAGGTCAAGGGGGTGAGGCCGATCAAGTTCGGCGGCGGCAATGACCTGTCGTATTACACCTATCTGAAGGACTGCGTTTACGATGTGCAGGCACATTTTGAATGGAATGACAATCGGCCCGAGCTGGCCGCTGACCGCGACGAGAACAAGCATCACAATATCGCAAAACGCATGATCGAAAGGGGCGGCCGAAGGGATATTTTTCTCGGCACAAGAGAGTGCCAGGGATATGTCGAGCCCTGTGTTTTCGACGAGGGCAGGAGCGTCTATGAGGACACCCCGGAGCTGGCCTTCGGCCTTATGTATCACGGCATAACATATGCCGACGAGGCGTGGTCGGAGGAGACCAAAGGTCATATGACGATCAACTTCTGGTATCCGGTCATGAAAAACGGGATTATCGAGTTCCTGCGTCCCGAGGATTGCCCGCTGCACAAAACGGTAAAAGAGATGGGTATAAAGCCCTTCGGGGAAGCGGAAAATAACTTTTCGGGCCTTAAGGAGTTTGGGGAGGTGTTTTAATGGGACTTTTGCAGAAGGCCGTCGAGACCTATGACATTATGGAAAACAGCTCGATCGTCGGGGTGTATAAGAACGACCGTCCGCCCCTTGCCCCGGTATCGCATATCGTTACCACAGCGAAGATACAGATCATGCTCGACAGCGACGGCGGCTTTATCGACGCCAGAAAGGTCGATAAAAGCGAACCCAAGATCATCATACCAGTGACCGAAGAGTCGGCCGGAAGGACAAGCTCACCTGTGGCGCATCCCCTGTGCGAGCAGATAGGGTATCTTTCGGGGAAGGATGAAAAGAGGTTCGGGCTTTACACCGACCAGCTCAGGGCATGGGCCGACTCGGAGTTTTCCCATCCAATGCTGCGGCCGATACTTACATATGTCGAAAAGCGGACGATCATAGATGATCTTGGGTCATGCGGGATAGATCATCCTTCGGAAAAGGATCTTGTCCGTTGGGTGGTCAATGGGGTCGGCGATATCGCCGAATGTTGGGTCGACCGCCGGCTGTTCCAGGCCTATACAGACTGGTATGACAGTATAAGGGACAAAAGCGGAGATGGGATCGATATCTGCATGATAACCGGGGATATCGTTCCGGTGGCTGTGCAGCATCCCAAGGGCATTGTTGCCAAAAACGGAAATGCCAAGCTGATATCGTCTAACGATAAAACATATTTTACCTTCAGGGGCAGGTTCATTGATGATTGTCAGGCCGTTACCATAGGCTACGAGGCATCGCAGAAGGCCCATTGCGCCCTGCGATGGCTGACGTCAAGTCAGGGAGTGATCATCGGGCAGGGGTCGGCCGGACGCAGCGATGATGAAGCGGCATCGGAGGTTCCGAGCAGAGAAAATAATGAAGGACGCACCTTCCTGTGCTGGAGCCCCCGTGGCAAACGCATAATATCGGCCACCAGGCCGGTCGCTTTGCCCGGAAGGGCCAGGCTCGATCTTAACGGGTATCGCGCGGAACTGAAAAAAACTCTGGATGGCTTTGGAGATCAGCTGCCCGACAACGATGATGTCGTTGTGGCGGCCTTCGATGCGGCGACCACCGGACGTCTTGCCGTGACATATTACCGCGAACTCCAGGGCTCTGATTTCAGGGATCGGATATACGATTGGGACAGCACCTGCTGCTGGTGGGGCTGGAACAAGATCACTGAAAGGTACGATGCGGTCACATCGCCCTCTCTTTGGAATATAGTCAACTGTGCTTTCGGCACAGAAAGGGGAGGGGAACTCGAGACCGACGATAGAATAATGGGTCAGCAGATGCAGCGGCTTTTCCGATGCCGTATAGATGGCGCAGCCTTCCCGGAGGATATAAAGCGCATCCTTGTCGAACGTGCGTCCAAGCCCCGGTCATATGAAAAAAAGACATATGAGAATATCCTCAGGACAGCCTGCGCCGTTATCAAAAAATATTATTACGATCATAAAAAGGAGGATCTTGAAATGTCGCTGGACAAGGATAAAATGGACAGGAGCTATCAGTTCGGACGGCTGCTTGCCGTCATGGAGAAGATCGAACGCGATACCTATGATAATAGTGAAAAAAGAGAGACCAACGCCGAACGCTACCGCGGAGAATATTGCAGGCGCCCACTTTATACAGTCACTATTCTTGATGGCAAAATACAGCCCTATTTCAGGGGAATTTCTAATGGCTTGAAGGATTACTACAAAAGCCTTATGGGCGAAATATGGGGAAAAATAGATGATTCGTATAAAGCCGCAAGTACCGATGCTCCGTATAAAAAGTGGCTGGACAAGCCTCTGGATGACACATACATCATTGGGTATTACCTTCAGCGTGAGTCTTTTTACGAGAAAAAAGATAATGAGAATATAAACGACCAGGAGGAGAAATAGTTATGAGCACATTACAGAACAAGATCGACTTTGTCGCGCTGATCTCGGTGACAAACGCCAACAGCAACGGCGACCCCCTGAACGGCAACCGCCCCCGCGCCAACAACGATGACTTCGGAGAGATATCCGACGTCTGCATCAAGCGCAAGATACGCAATCGCATGCAGGACCTGGGCCACAGCATTTTTGTTCAGTCGGATGACAGATGCGACGACGGCTTTAAAAGCCTCAGCGAGCGTGCATCGGCTAATCTAAAGGGCATAAAAAACAGCGACGAGTATGCCAAAATCGCATGCGAAAAGTGGCTCGACGTTCGTTCCTTCGGTCAGCTCTTTGCTTTCAAAAGTGACAAAAAGGGTGAGGGTGTGTCGATCGGTGTTCGCGGGCCGGTGTCCGTGCATCAGGCTGTAAGCGTCTCTCCGATCGAGATAGAAGAGATGCATATCACTAAGAGCGTCAACGGCGAATCCAAGGACGGAAAGTCTTCCGATACAATGGGGACCAAGTGCTTTGTCCGGTTTGGTCTGTATGAGCTCAAGGGGGCTATCAATGTTCAGCTGGCCGAAAAAACAGGCTTTTCCGAAGAGGATGCCGAAACGGTAAAAGAGTGCCTGCGCACACTGTTTGTCAATGATGCATCGGCGGCCAGACCCGAGGGTTCTATGGAGGTTGTAAAGATTTATTGGTGGAAGCATAACCGCAAGGATGGGCAGTATTCCTCGGCCAAAGTTCACAGGTCGGTAAAGATCACACAGAAAGACCCGGACGCCATACCTGCAAGTGTCGATGATTATGTCATAGAGCTTGAAGAGCTGCCCGGTCTTACACCAGAGGTCATAGAGGGAATGTAAGCGCTATGGGTGCGAAGCCAAAGCGATCATGATTTGACGTCATGCTTCGCACCCGGAGGGATCATCAGGCGCGGCTCGACATGACCGGTTTTTGGCCGAACAGCAGGTTTTATCGGGCTTTGACGGACCTGATGAGAGATGCATTGTGAAATGTGTGCAAAAATGCACTGCATAATTGTGCATTTTTGCTGTCGCGCCCCGTGCGGGG
>CAKUAK010000004.1 GCA_934636325.1 uncultured Eubacteriales bacterium | reverse complement strand
GTGTGATGATTATGCTTCCGATCGAAAGCATGGTCGCCGTTTTGCCCGAAAGGAACAGCTGGCTTATCATGACGTACACGCCGCCGAGAATGGCCAGTGCCGGGATGACGGGATAGAGGGGGACCTTATATTTGCGCTCAAGCTGGGGCTGTGTGCGGCGCAGGGTGATGACGCAGCAGAAGCTGAGGGTATAGAATATCCAGCAGGAGAAAACGGCAAGATCGGTCAGAAGGTCGAACTGGCCGCTTATCGAATAAAGGCAGGCCAGGAAGCCGATGAGGGCAACCGAGTTTGAGGGGATGCTGTTGCCGTTGAGCTTTGCCAGCCAGCGGCTGCACGGAAGGGTCTTTTTGTCGGCCAGATGATATGCGACGCGGGAGCCCGAAAGAAGGAAGCCGTTGGCCGCGCCGATGACCGAGATGATGATGCCGATCTTGATGAGCAGACCGCCGGTCTTGCCGAATATGACGGTGGCGACGGCAGCGGCGGGGGAGGGCAGATTCATCAGCTGGTCGGCGGGCAGCACCCACAGATAGGCCATGTTGATCAGCAGATATACAGCCATGATTATCGAAACTCCGCCGACGATGGCGCGGGGAAGGTCACGGCCGGGGTTCTTCATCTCTCCGGCCAGGGCGCCGACATTGGTCCAGCCTTCAAAGGCAAAGAGGACGGCCAGAAGGGTCGAGCCGAGGACGGCGCCGGCATTTTTGCCTTCGGCGACAAGGGGGCTGAGGATATCATGGCTGCCGTCGCCGAGGATGAAGCCGAAGATCATTATCAGGAAAAGGGGGATCAGCTTGCAGACCGTCGAAACGACCTGGAAGCCGCCGGTGGCCTTTGAGCCGAGGCTGTTGAAAAGGACGAGCAGGATGATGACCACGATAGCCACGGGAAGGGCGTACTGCGAGCCTATGTATTCCGAAAGCTCAGAGCCGACCTTTACGCCATAGCCCGCAAGAAATGCCGGATAAAATATGACGACCTGCATCCAACCGGCAAGAAAACCGAGCTTCTCGCTGTAAACACGGCCAAGATACGTCACCATGCCTCCGGTCTCGGGGATGAGTACGGCGACCTCCGCAAAGGTCAGGGCGGCAAAAAGGCTGGCCAGTCCACCGACTATCCAGGCGAGCATACCCATGCCGGGCGCGCCTCCAGTGGCCTGATAGATGGCGTGAGGCTTGAAAAAGACGCCTGCACCGATGACACAGCCGACAACGACCGATATGGCCGTCATTACTCCCATTTCTTTTTTTAGTCCCTGTTGCTTTTCCATAGTCAGCGCTCCTTTAAGATTATTTCGCGGGTAACAGGATGATTATAATATACGATACCGTTAAAAAAATGTCAACCGATGACGGACGAAAATAATATTTCTTTATAAAAATACGCCTTCTGCGAGTATCGGTTTGGACGCGATCTATGCAATTATACAGGATACAGACACTAAAAAGGTATGTAAAAAGAATACAAAAAAGAATCCAAAGACAAGAAAAAGACGCCCTTCCCGTAAAAGGCGTCTTTTTCATTTATTGAAGGAGAGTGTGGGATGTTTCGTCAATTATCTGAAAAATAATTGATTTTCAACTGCAATGTCAGTATACTACAACTATAGGCATTAGTAAAATTAATATTCTTAATATTAAACATTAGGTGAACTAATATGGATGTCAAGCTGGAACAATATCGTATATTTTACCGCGTCGCCGTTAATAAAAGCTTCACGGCGGGGGCCGAAGAGCTCTTTCTGACACAAAGCGCCGTAAGCCAGTCGGTCAAGGCCCTTGAAGAGGCCGTCGGCGCGGCCCTTTTTATAAGGGGCAAGCGCGGGGTCGAGCTGACCCAGGAGGGGCGGATATTATTCGAATATGTCGGGTCGGCCCTCTCGCTTATAGAGCAGGGGCAGGCCGAGCTGGGAAAGGTAAAGACCCTCGACGGCGGCGAACTGCGCATCGGCGTCGGCGATACCGTTTCGAGATATCTGCTTCTGCCCTCCCTCGAACGCTTTAGCCGCATGCACCCCAAGGTCGAGCTCAAGATATTCAACCGCGTCAGCCGAGAGACGATAGAGCTTCTGCGTCACGGGCAGATCGACATCGCCATGGTCAATATGCCCATCGACCCCACGGGGGTACATCTTGCCGGAGAGGTGCCGGTGCAGGATTGCTTTGTCGCCGGGGTAGATTTTGCCCGCAGGCTCGAGGGGACACGATTGACATACGAGGAGATAGCCCGCCTGCCGCTGATACTGCTCGACAGCCGTTCAAGCTCGCGGCGCTTTATCGACGCGCGGTTCGGCGAGCGAGGCATCGTCCTGCACCCTGAGATAGAGCTGGGTTCGCACGATCTGCTGCTCGACTTTGCCGCCGCCAACCTCGGCGCGGCCTGCGTCGTCGAAGAGTTTTCGGGGCGCGAGCTCGGCTCGGGCAGGGTGGTGCGCCTTGATACAGAGCCCATCCCGAAGCGCAGCGTCGGCATATTCACTCTGCGCGAGAGCCGCCCACCGGCGGCCGGAGCGCTGCTCGAACTGCTGGGCTTTTAGACCCGAGTCATATTCCGGCGGGCGGCCCGATAAAATGCAGGGAAGAGTTTTTGGCATGTCATGGGAGGAATATGCAATTTTTTGTTGCCAAATTGCACAAAGTAGGATAAAATCTGGGTGAGAGAAATATTTATTTTCCCGATGGAATCGGCTTCGGCGTATCATGGGGCAAAAGAGATATTTCCGATAAACGCTATATATTTTATATGATAAAGGAGATCAGTATGAAAAGGATCGAGGTAGACAGCTTTTTACAGTTCAAGTTTGTAAGCAATCCCGGTTTCTCGCCCGACGGCAAGTATATTGCTTTTGTCGTTCAGCAGGCCAGCAAGGCCACCAACGGCTATAAGGGCGATATCCACCTGCTGGAGACAGAGACCGGCAAGGTCAGGCAGCTGACATCGGGCGGCGACGGTAAGAGCTATTGCTGGACCGACAACGGCACGCTGCTTTTCCCGGCGGTAAGATGCCCCAAGGTCAAGGCAAAACTGGAAAAGGGCGAGAATCTGACGTCCTTTTATGAGATCTCTCCCGAAGGCGGCGAGGCTCTCCGCGCCTTTGACGTTCCCGTCAGGACCGGCGGCCTGACAAATATCGGCGGCGGCAAGTATATGCTGACCTCGGTATACGACAACAACTATCCCGAGCTCGAGGGCCTTTCCGACGAAGAGAAGGCCAAGAAGCTGGAAAGCTATGTCAAGCCGGCATATGATGTTTTCGAAGAGCTTCCCTTCTGGGGCAACGGCCGCGGCATCATCAGCGGCAAGCGCACAAGGCTCTACATATACGACAGCAATACGGGCAAGCTGGACGCCGTTACCGACGAGCATTTTGACGTTGACTCGGCAAGCTATGCCTTCGGCAAGATCGTCTATAAGGGCGGCGAATATCAGGGCCTGCGCTATGTCAAGTCGGGCATCTATGTTTATGACCTGGCCAAAAAGCGTTCGACCTGCATCCTCAAGCCCGAGAAGATGAAAACGGGCGCCGTCGCCCTTTGGGACGAGAATACACTGGTCGTCGCCGCATCGGACGGCAAGGAATACGGCAGCGAGCAGTACTGCGATTTCTATACCGTCGACATCAAGACAAAGAAATTCGTCAAGCTGGCCGATTACGAGGCCTCTATCGGCGCTTCCTCTGTCGGCAGCGACGCGCGCTTCGGCGGCGGACGCGGATATAAGGTCTGCGGCGACAAGTTCTATTTCATCACGACGATCGCCGATGACGGCTATCTCCGTTCGGTCGACCGTCAGGGCAACATCGAGGATGTTTACGCCAAGGAAGGCTCGGTCGACAACTTCGATATCAAGGACGGCAAGATCATCTTCGCCGGTATGTACGGCAACAAGCTGGATGAGCTTTATGATACAGACGGCAATCAGCTGACACACTTCAACGATAAGTTCGAAGAGGAATACAGTATCGTCACGCCCGAGGCCCACAAGTTCACGGCTTCCGACGGATTCGAGATCCACGGCTGGGCCCTTAAGCCTGTCGGCTATGTCCCCGGCAAGAAGTATCCCGCCATCCTTCATATCCACGGCGGCCCCCGCACAGCCTTCGGCACGGTCTATCACAACGAGATGCAGCTGTGGGCCAACGCAGGATATTTCGTATTCTTCTGCAACCCCCGCGGCTCTGACGGACGCGGCAACGAGTTCGGATATATCACCGGCAAGTACGGCACGGTCGACTATGACAACCTCATGGAGTTCTGCGACGAGATGCTCAAGAAGTATCCCGATGCCGACGAGAAGAACTTCGGCGTCACCGGCGGTTCTTACGGCGGCTTCATGACCAACTGGATCATCGGCCATACCGATCGCTTCAAGGCCGCCGCTTCGCAGCGCTCGATCGCCAACTGGATCGCCTTTGAGCACACCACCGATATCGGATATTTCTTCACACCTAACCAGATGGGCACAAATACACGCACCGACGCTGAGAAGCTCTGGTGGCATTCGCCCCTCAAGTATGCCGACAAGGCCAAGACGCCGACCCTCTTTATCCATTCCAACGAGGACTATCGCTGCTGGATGGTCGAAGGCCTCAGCATGTTCACCGCCCTCAAGATGCATGGCGTAGAGTCCCGCCTCTGCCTCTTCAAAGGCGATAACCACGAGCTGTCCCGCGGCGGCAAGCCCCGCAACCGTATCCGCCGTATGGAAGAGATCCTCGGCTGGATGGACGGCCATCTGAAATAAACCGATATGAAAAAGATAGATTTTGAAGACATCTATTCTTTCAGCTTCCTTTCCGACATTACAGCCTCGCCCGACGGCAGCAGGATACTCTTCTCACGTCACGAGGCCAGCCGCGAGAAAAACGGATATAAGTCTTATCTCTGGCTGCTGGACACAGCGGACGGCACATGCCGCCCGCTGACCTCCGGCGGCGGGGAGAGAGGGGCCCATTGGATAGATGACAGCCATGTCATGTTCAGCGCATCGCGCCAGGGCAAGGCGGGCCAGACAGAGTTTTATTCTGTGCCCACCGACGGCGGCGAAGCCGCGCCGATGTTCACCATCCCCGAAAGGGTCATCGCCCTTGAGCCGGCCTTTGGCGGCAAATATGTCGGCGCAATGATAAAGCACTGCGAGGGCGCCGAGGAAAAGGCCGATGACGAGGCGCAGGACGGCCGCGACCTCCATGTTTTCGACGAGGTCTATTTCTGGTTCAACGGCCAGGGCATACGCAACAAGCTGCGCAACAGCCTTGTCGTCTATGATCCGGAAAAGGCAGCCTATAAAAAGATAACATCAAAGTATTTCAATCTCGGCTCTTACGCCCTGTCGGCCGACGGCAGGAAGGTCGCATATACCGGCGCCGAGTATACCGATAAGGTCGTCGTCCGCACCGGACTTTATCTTTATGATATCGAGACCGGAAAGACAAAGACCCTTTATAAGCAGGGGCAGAAGATGGTCGGGGCCATCGCCTTTGCCGGAGATAAGATCTTTGCCGCCATCAACGACGGAGAATATTCCGGCCAGAACTCCCGCTT
Source organism: uncultured Eubacteriales bacterium (assembly GCA_934636325.1). Taxonomy (GTDB): domain Bacteria; phylum Bacillota; class Clostridia; order Oscillospirales; family Butyricicoccaceae; genus RGIG1902. Next base: position 5,032 of record CAKUAK010000004.1, on the reverse strand, counting down.
CTATCTTTTCGATGAAAACGAAGAGCATACCGCCCTTCCCTTTGTCGACGCCGAGGTCGGCGGAGCTACCGGTACCGACGTCAATTACGGCGGCGGACAGAATAAGAAGTTCTATGACGGCAAGCTCTATATGACCCGCGCCGTATGGGGCGACAGCCATCTCTGCGCCATGGATATGGCGACCGGAGAGGATGTCACCGTCTGCTCCCGCGAGGGCTCGATAAACTGCTTCGACATAGCAGGCGGCAAGGTATATATGACAGCCATGCGCGGCGGCGCTCTGGCCGAGATATACGAGCTCGATCCGGCAAGCGGAGAAGAGAAGTGCCTGACGGCCTTCAACAAGCCCTTTATGGATCAGCATGAGGTCTCGATGCCCGAGCACTTCACCTTTAAGGACAGCGACGGGGTCGAGCTCGACGGATATGTCATAAAGCCGGTCGGCTATAAGCCCGGCAGGAAGTATCCCGCCGTTCTCGAGATCCACGGCGGACCGAAGGGCATCTTCGGCGGGGTGTTCCACCACGAGATGCAGGTCTTTGCAAGCCACGGCTTCTTCGTATTTTATACCAATCCCCGCGGTTCTGACGGACGCGGAGAGAAGTTCGCATACAGCACAAAGTTCCTTGGAACAAAGGACTATGACGACCTCATGGAGTTTACCGACGAGTTCCTTAGCCGTTATCCCGAGGTCGATGAAAAGCATGTCGGCATATGCGGCGGCTCTTACGGCGGCTTCATGTGCAACTGGATGATAGGCCACACCGACAGATACGCGGCGGCCGCGTCACAGCGCTCGATATCCAATTACGTCTGCAAGCTGACGGCCACCGATATCGGCACGACATACGACCTCCAGCAGGTCGGCGCGACGCCCTGGGAGAGCTTCGAGACGGTGTGGGAGACCTCGCCGATCAAGTATGCCCACAATGCCAAGACGCCGACCCTCTTTATCCAGGCCGACGAGGATTACCGCTGCTGGATGAGCGGCGCGATACAGATGTTCTCGGCCTTAAAGATGAACGGAGTCGATTCACGTCTTGTTCTTTTCCACGGCGAGAACCACGAGCTTTCGAGAAGCGGCCGGCCGGAGAACCGCATCACAAGGCTGCGCGAGATAGTCGGCTGGATGGAAAAATATCTTAAGAAGTAATAATAGGAGTTGTATATGAAAAAGGTAACTTATCAGGATCTGTATGAGTTCAATTTCCTTTCCGACGTCAGCTATTCACCTGACGGGAAGCATGCCCTTTTTGCAAAGCACAACGCCTGCGAGGATAAAAACGGATACAGGTCTTATATATGGCTGCTCGATTCCGAGAGCGGCGAGACAAAGCAGCTGACCTTCGGCGGCGATGAAAAGGGCGCAAAATGGCTCGACAACGAGACCATCGTCTTTACCTCCAACCGCGGAGGAAAGGGCAAGGCCCCCAAGACCGATTATTATAAGCTGTCCCTTGAGGGCGGCGAGGCACAGCCCTTCTTCACCATTCCCGAAAGGGCCGTTTCGGCCGAGCCGATGGGCGACGGAAAGTTCCTTGCCGCCATCGTAAAGCACTGCGAGGGCAAGGAAGAGCGTCCCGATGACGAGGCTCTCGACGGCCGCGATCTTCTGGTCTTTGACGAGATCTATTTCTGGTTCAACGGCCAGGGAATCCGCAACAAGCTGCGCAACAGCCTTATCATCTTCGACAGCAAGACCGGAAAGCATAAGCAGATCTCGAAAAAATATATGAACGTCGCCGGCGCGGCCCTGTCGCCCGACAAGACAAAGGTCCTTTTCTGCGGCACGACATACACCGATGTGTCGGTCAGAGAGGGCGGCCTCTATCTCTATGACGTAGAGACAGGCAAGACAAAGACCATTGTAAAGCAGGATAAATACGGCGTCGGCGCGCCCTGCTTCATGGGCAACGATAAGGCCTTCTTCACCCTCAATCCGATGGATTATTCGGGCCAGAATCCCTATTTCTGTTGCGTCGATATCGCCACCGGCGAGTACGAGAAGCTGCCCTATGCCGATGCCGAAGCCGGCGGAGCTGTCGGAACCGACTGCAACTACGGCGGCGGCCAGAACAGAAAGTTCTATGACGGCAAGCTCTATATGACCCGTTCGGTCTGGGGCAACGCCCACCTGATGGCCATGAACGAAAACGGCGAGTTCGAGGCGGTCTGCTCGACCCCCGGTTCGATCAATGCCTTCGATATCGCAAACGGCAAGGTCCTGATGACGGCCATGCGCGGCCTCGACCTCATCGAGCTCTACACCCTCGATCTGGCCACCGGCGAAGAGAAGCGGGTCACCACCTTCAATAAGGAATATCACGACACCCACTCGGTCGTCGAGCCCGAATACTTTACCTTCAAGGATCGTGACGGCATCGAGCTGGACGGCTATGTCCTCAAGCCTGTCGGATATAAGCCCGGCAAGAAGTATCCCGCCATCCTCGAGATGCACGGCGGCCCGAAGGCCATCTTCGGCGGCGTTTTCCATCACGAGATGCAGGTCCTCGCCAATATGGGCTATTTCGTATTCTTCACCAATCCCCGCGGCTCTGACGGACGGGGCAGCGAGTTTGCGGCCATGACTGGTAACCTCGGCGGCATCGACTTCAACGACTTCATGGACTTCACCGACGAGGTTCTGCGCCGTTATCCCGATATCGACGAGAAGAAGGTCGGCATCTGCGGCGGCTCTTACGGCGGCTTCATGTGCAACTGGATGATCGGTCATACCGACAGGTTCGCCGCCGCGGCTTCCCAGCGTTCGATATCCAACTATCTTACAAAATCGCTGACGACCGATATCGGTTATTGCCACAACATGGCCCAGCTGGCCACCGATCCCTGGCATGACTTCAATGTCGTTTGGGATACGTCGCCCCTCAAGAACGGCCATCTCGCCAAGACGCCGACCCTCTTTATCCAGTCGGACGAGGATTATCGCTGCTGGATGAGCGATGCGCTCCAGATGTTCTCGGCCCTTAAGATGAACGGCGTCGATTCCAAGGTCGTCCTCTTCCACGGCGAGAACCACGAGCTTTCGAGAAGCGGCAAGCCCCAAAACCGTATCACAAGGCTTACCGAGATCTGCGAGTGGTTCGAGAAGTATGTCAAGGGCGTAAAATAAGCGCTGATATACAAAACGGTTAAAAAACCGTATAATTACATATAGTTATCAAAACAGGAGGGCGGAAGCTCTCCTGTTTTGCTGTTTCGGCGCGGAAGCTGTTGCTTATTGCCGGAAGTTAGGATATAATTTAAAAGGATAAGCGCGGCGGACGGACGTCGTGCCGGGCCGCGCACAGGCCGGTCAAATGCAAATAAAAAATATGGCAGGTGTAAGTAATGGAAAAAAATAAGGACATCAGGGTCTTTGCCGAAGAGATAAGGGTAGAGACGCTGAAGGAGTTCGCCCATCTGGGCTTCGGCCATGTGGGCGGGGCCATGTCGATAATCGAAACGCTTGCTGTCCTCTACGGCAGCGAGATGCATATCGACCCCAAAAACCCCGGCCTTGAAACAAGGGACAAGTTCGTCATGTCGAAGGGACATGCCGGCCCCTCTCTTTATGCAACTCTGGCCCTCAAGGGCTATTTCCCGCTGGAAAACCTCATGACCCTCAACCAGGGCGGAACGACTCTGCCCAGCCACTGCGACAGGCTCAAGACCCCCGGCGTCGATATGACGACAGGCTCGCTGGGTCAGGGCATCTCGACGGCCATCGGCCTTGCCCTCGGCGACAGGCTTATGGGCAGGAAGGACTGCTACACATACCTCATGCTGGGCGACGGCGAGTGCAACGAGGGTCAGGTATGGGAAGGCGCGATGTTCGCCGCCCATTATAAACTCGACCATCTGATCGCCTTTGTCGATCTCAATAAGCAGCAGCTGGACGGCAAGACCGACGACGTCATGTATATGGGCGACATGGTCGAGAAGTTCAAGGCCTTCGGCTGGAATACGGTAAAGGTCGACGGCCATAACGTCGACGCCATCAAGGATGCCATAGACGCCGCCAAGGCGCAGAGCGGCAAGCCCTCGATGATAATTCTCGACACAGTCAAGGGACATGGCTGCCTGCTGGCCGAGAGCATGTTCCCCTGCCACCACATCGCCTTTACGGCCGAGCAGATCGCGCCCAGCGTCGAGCATGCCGAAAAGGTTCTCGAACAGGCAAGAAAGGCTTAAGGGGGTAAACATCAATGAGCGGATATAAAGTAAAATCGGTTTTTGAAAAAGAACAGGTCGAGATGCGCAAGGTCTATTGCGAGACCCTTATGGAGCTTGCCGAAAAGGATCCCCGCATCTGCGTCCTCGACGCCGACCTGGTCGGTTCTTCGGGCATGAAGCCCTTCTTTAAGGCCTATCCCGACAGGGCCATCGACTGCGGCGTCCAGGAAGGCAACATGATCGGCGTTGCCGCCGGTCTGTCGGCCGCCGGAATGGTGCCATTTGCACATTCCTTCGGTCCCTTTGCGACCCGCCGCTGCCTTGACCAGATCTTCATCTCGGCGGCCTACGCAAAGCTCAATGTAAGGATAATCGGCTCCGATCCCGGCGTTGTCGCCGCATATAACGGCGGCACACATATGCCCTTCGAGGATATGGGCGCCCTTATGTCGATACCCAAGATCACGCTTATCGAGCCGACCGACTCGGTCCAGTTCGAGTGGCTCGTAAGAGAGCTCCAGAACGCTTACGGCGTTTATTATATAAGGCTTTACCGCAAGACAGCCGTCGGCGTATTCGAGAAGGGCTCGACCTTCGAGATGGGCAAGGTCGCTGTTCTGCGTGACGGCGACGACGTCTGCATCGCCGCATCGGGCATCATGGTCGCCGAGGCCCTCAAGGCCGCCGAAAGCCTTGCCGGTCAGGGCATCTCCGCCGCCGTTCTCAATACCTTCACATGGAAGCCGATCGACGACGAGGCTCTTGCAAAATATTCGAAGAAGTGCGGCTGCTTCGTAACGGCCGAGAACCATAACACCATCGGCGGTCTCGGTTCTGCCGTTGCCGCGTCCCTTGCCAA
>CAKUAK010000003.1 GCA_934636325.1 uncultured Eubacteriales bacterium | reverse complement strand
TTGCTTTTCGTGACGGCAAAAAAATAACGGGTATCCGGCTTTCACCAGATACCCGTTATTCCGTTCCCAACCCTGCCTGACAGATGCCATAATCGTCATTTTTAGAATTACTGTCTTATGAGCACCCTTGCGATGGCGCGGGGGATTTTTGTTTATCAGGGGCGGCATGCCGGGGTGCATCCGGCTATTGCCCTTTATATATGATATAGTGTAAAATAAAGGCATGAACTATTATATAAAGGAGGAACCACCCATGAACGCTGTTATCGAAAACATCCTGACAAGAAGAAGTATCCGCAGCTTCGAGGATAAAAAGATCCCCCGCGAGGATATGGAGCTGATCGTCAAGGCCGGACAGTACGCCCCCAGCGCCATGAACATGCAGACCTTCCAGCTGACCGTCGTTCAGAACGAAGAGGTCATCCGCAAGCTCTATACCGCCATCCCCAAATATATGGACGGCCTTCAGGAGGGCTATAATTTCTACGGCTGCAAGAATCTCGTTCTGATCTCCGACAAAGAGGGCAAGGAGATCGGCCAGATGGACTGTGCCTGCGTCGCCGAGAATATATTCCTCGCCGCCCACAGCCTTGGCATAGGGTCTGTCTGGATCAACCAGCTGCGCCAGACCAGCGACGGCCCCGAAGTCCGCGCCGCGCTGACAGAGGCCGGAGTTCCCGCCGACCACAGGGTATGGGTCATCGCCGCCCTGGGCTATGCCTCCGCCCCCGCCCAGCTCAAGGAAAAGACAGCCGCCGTCCATTGGTGCGAGTAACGTTACTGTCAGGGAATCGCTTCGCTTGATTCTTTTCTCTCCACGGGCAGGCCCGTGGGGAGAAAAGCCAACTAAGCCAAGCATAAAAGATCACATACTAAATAAAAGAGCCCTCCCTTATGGGAGAGCTCTTTTATTTACATTATATAGTATGCGATCACTGGATGACTGGCTTAATTGGCCTTCATCTGGAAGTTGACCGAGGTATCGCCCTGGAGATCCTTGCCGAACTCGTAGTCGTTGCCGGGCAGGATGGCGTTGAGCGCGATGCCGACCAGAGCGGCGACGGCCAGACCGGAAAGGCTGATGTTGATGCCGCCGACGGTAAAGGCGACGCAGCCGGCGTTGGAATAGCTGATGCCGATGGCCAGTACCATGATAAGGGCAGCGATGATGACGTTGCGGCTGCTGGTGAAGTCGACCTTATTCTCGACGATGTTCCTGACGCCGACGGCCGAGATCATGCCGTAAAGGACGAGGGAAACGCCGCCCATCGTTGCGACGGGCATGGCCGAAACAAGGGCCGAGAACTTGGGGCAGAAGCTGAAGAGGATGGCCAGAAGGGCGGCCAGGCGGATGACCATGGGGTCATAGACGCGGCTGAGCACCAGAACGCCGGTGTTCTCGCCGTAGGTCGTGTTGGCCGGAGCACCGAAGATAGAGGCCAGAGATGTGGCAAGGCCGTCGCCCAGAAGGGTGCGGTGGAAGCCGGGATCCTCAAGATAATTCTCTTCGCAGGTCGAAGAGATGGCGCATATATCGCCGATATGCTCGACCATGGTGGCCAGAGCCAGCGGCATGATGGTGACGGCCGATGTGATCAGCAGGGAGGTATCGACCTCGCCCGAGAAGAGGCCAAAGAGGGTATCGTGGAACTTGAAGGGCAGGCCGAACATGGCTGCCTCTTTGACGGCGGTGAAATCGACGTTGCCGGTGACGGCGGCGACGAGATAAGAGCCGGTGACGCCCAGAAGGATGGGTATGATCTTGACCATGCCCTTGCCCCAGATATTGCAGGCGATGACGATGCCGATAGCGATCAGCGCGATCGGCCAGTTAGCCGAGCAGGAATTGACGGCCGTCGAGCTGAGGGTCAAGCCGATGCAGAGAATGACCGGGCCGGTAACGATCGGCGGGAAATAGCGCATGACCTTTTTTGTGCCGAAGGCCTTGAAGAGGGCGGCCAGTATCGCATAGAGCAGGCCGGCACAGGCGACGCCGAAGCAGGCATAGGGCAGGAGCTCGAGATGCTCGCCGTTGCCGGTGATGGCGTTATAGCCGCCGATGAATGCGAAGGACGAACCGAGGAAGGCCGGGACCTTCTTCTTGGTCAGGAAGTGGAAGAGCAGCGTGCCGAGGCCGGCAAACAGAAGTGTCGCCGAGACGCTCAGGCCGGTCAGTGCGGGAACGAGCACGGTGGCGCCGAACATGGCAAACATATGCTGGAATCCAAGGATCAGCACCCTGCCCATGCCGAGGCTTCGCGCGTCCCTGATGGGCTCCCCTGTGCCCAGGACGTTTTTGTTAGACATTTTTATTCCTCCTCCGGCGGTATCCGCCGTTATTTTCAGGGCATAAAAAAACCTTGGAGAGAAGATCAAACCCCAAGGTAAAAATAATGAAAATGACGACCGGCCGAAGAAGCATCCTTCGACGAAAAACAATATCCGGTTTTTTCAAGATAATGCAGCATTATGTCGTCCTCCTAAAAACCCTGTTTGTTAGGATATCATATCCGGGCGCATAATGCAAGCTATTTTGACCATTAGTGCGAAATCTTAACATAAAAATCCCCCCGCGTGACCGCGGGGGGAGCCATCGTATTATTTTGTTTCAAAAGCCATTCCGCGGGCCGTTTCAAAAAAGAGGCCCATGAGGATATACAGGACGGGCGTCCTTGTGAGGATGCTGAGCATATTATACATCCCAAAGCTCAGCTTGCTTGCCGCAAGGCCGATGATAAGCAGAACGGGGACGACCGACAGCAGGGCGGCAAAGGCAAAGATGAGCCTTTTTGTTCCCCGCGCCATGCCGCTTCCCGGCGTCTTTATGAAGGATGCCAACAGCCCGCCCAGCGAGAAATAGAGCAGCAGGACGGCCGGATAGACCAGAACCGACGGCCAGACGGCAAAGCTCCGGCTGACATAGGCGGCCAGCCTGAGCCGGTATACCGCCATGTATACAGCCCCGGCGGCCAGCGGCAGGAGATAGCCCCAGCCGCGCTTTGCGGTGTTTTTCATCATACATTCCTCCCTCATATTCAGATACCTGTTTTTATCAGTATATCAGTTTACGGGGGGTTGGTCAACAAAGACGACCTCGACACCGTCGCCGGTGGCCTTATACTCTTCGGGGGTGTACCTTGCCATGACGTCGGGCACGGTGATGGTGATATCGTCCGACACGCGGCTGATGAACTCGTATGCCGTGTTCATCAGGAAGGATGCTTCTTTGACCTCGAATTCCCTCTCGTTATTGGCTGTCATGCCGGTATGAACACCGGTGAAATCGCCACCCTCGGCCTTAACGGTAAACTCACGGGGAAGCATCGTATCGTCGTAGATCTCAAGGGACACCCGCTTGCCGTCTATGGCCGATATGGAAAACCAGGGGCTGCCGTCGGACAGGTACATGACCTCGCCGACCTTCAGCTTGCAGGATACCGGCTCGATATCCTCCGCGGTATAGATGACCGGAAGGCTCAAATACACCTTCGAAAGCTCTACGTCAGAGCCTATCTGGTAGATATAGACCTGATCGTTCGGCGTCATGTCGAGTACCGTAAGCTCCTCGGTCAGCTGCGGGTCGGCATATGGGGTTATATCCCTGAACAGCTCGAAGCCCTGCGTCAACCCGTATATGCTGTAGTCGACCTGTATGGTCGTGGTATACTTGGGCTCGGTCGTTCCGGCTTCGCTTGGGTACTCACCCGCAATAGAGCACCCCGAAATGAACAGGAACGCAGCTGCCAGCAGGGAGACAGCATACTTTTTCAGCTTCATATGCGCCACTTTCTTACTGATTTTATTGTATTGCCGTCGCTACAGCTATACTTGACGTATACGTCGATGCAACATCAGGAATCGCCTTTGTCATGGCGTTAGATACCCTAAGCTCACTTACGTCAAGTATATCTACGCTGGCTTTGCCTTCATTTGCAGGTCTTGATCTTGTCATTTTAATTTTACCCCTTTCCTGCTGTCAGCTTTGCCGATATCAAACTATCGGGCTTTATCTTGGCGTATATCTCCGCGCCGTCCTTCTCCTGTATAACATATCCGTTGGAACTGTCGATATATATGACGGTATCGTCAAGCTCGGGCAGGAAGGGCGGGTAGTCCATTCCCGTGGTCGGGTCGACGCTGCGGTCGGCCATGGGATAGAGCAGCCAATCATCACTCTTTATACTGATTTTTATATCGTATTCGGCGTCGGCCGGTTTTTCTTCAAGGCGTTCTGTCGGCAGCTCCTGATCTGCCGGCATTTCGTCGGACATCCCGGTCTCGGCCGTCTCGAGCAGCGACCAGAAGGTCATCCATTGTATGTCGGTCTCGGTGCCGACCGGACTTTCGACGCTGATATTATCGGTCACCCTCTGCCCGCGCAGGACCTGTTTCTGAAGTGCGGAAAAAGCCGCGGCATCATACTTGATATCGCCGTTATAACAGACGACCTCTCCATCGTCAAAGTTGAAGCTGAGATATGTATTCTGCGGTTCGCTTTCTTTGAACGAGCATGATATCCTGCATCCTCCGTCACCCCATTTGAGGTATACCGAGTCTATCGCGTTGGCCCGGGCGGGCGGTATTTCATCGGTAAAAAGCTCTGCGTTTGAAAGGTCGATGGTATCTATAAGCTCCAAAAGCTGTTTATTGTCATCTGCCGTCCCGGCCACATAGTGCCGCCTGAAATAGTATGATTCCAATTCTCTGAACCCGGCAGCGCAGCCATCCTCCAACATCTGCGGAACGACATCAGAGGGCTTCGAGACGGTTGTTTTGTCCCCGCTTTCCTCCTGCTGCCCGCAGGCGGCAAAAAGGAAAAGCACAGCCGCGGCCAGCACGGCCAATATCGGCCTTCTGCATTTCATAGATATCCTCCTTGATTTTTGATCGAATGGTTTTTGTTCTGCAAGGGCTGTTACATCGACATTGGAATCCTCCTCCTTGACAGCAATGTATCATATGTGAAATTATTTGTCAACGAATATTAACGGAAATATTACGCCGCTTTCACGCTGTATTGTGCTAAAGTGACAGATATATATGTCAAAAACACATGAGGTTACGCCCATATCGGCCGCCAGGGTCACAGGGCATGAAAAAAGAGCCCGCTGCGGATGCTGCATCCGTAACGGGCTCTCTCAATAAAGCTGTTTTTGCCGGGCGGCTATTCTTCCCACTTGAAGGAAGCGGCGACCACCCTTGTCACCTCGGGCGTGACGGTCAGCATCCCGCCGGAGCAGAAGGCTTTGCGGACCTTTTCACCCTCGTATACCCTGCACCAGCCGTTTTCAGCCAGCGGTGTGACATAGGGTATATGACCGGCCAGAATGGACACGCCGCCGTTTGTGCTTTTGACATTGACCTGAGAGCACATGCCGTCGAAGAACATGCCCTCCGGCGTGACTATCTGCAATTTGAAGTCCTTCATTTACTTATCACCCTTGGCTTTGGCGACGACGTCGTCGATCGAACCGGCAAAGAGGAAGGCCGATTCGGGGATATCGTCGTGCTTGCCCTCAAGGATCTCTTTAAAGCCCCTGATGGTCTCTTTGATGGGGACATATTTACCCTCATAGCCGGTGAACTGCTCGGCGACCGAGAAGGGCTGCGACAGGAAGCGCTGTATCTTTCTGGCGCGGCTGACGGTCAGCTTGTCCTCGTCGCTCAGCTCGTCCATACCCATGATGGCGATGATGTCCTGAAGCTCTTTATAGCGCTGAAGCACCCTCTGGACCTCTCGGGCGACATCGTAATGCTCCTGCCCGACGACGTCGGGGCTGAGGATACGGCTTGTCGAAGCCAGCGGATCGACGGCCGGGAAGATACCCAGCGAGGATATGCTTCGGTCAAGAACGGTTGTGGCGTCCAGATGGGCGAAGGTCGTTGCCGGGGCGGGGTCGGTCAGGTCGTCGGCCGGGACATAAACGGCCTGGACCGATGTGATCGAGCCGCGCTTTGTCGAGGTGATGCGCTCCTGAAGGGCGCCCATCTCTGTGGCCAGGGTCGGCTGATATCCGACGGCCGAGGGCATACGTCCCAGCAGAGCCGAGACCTCTGAACCGGCCTGGGTAAAGCGGAAGATGTTGTCGATAAAGAGCAGGACGTCCTGCCCCTCTCTATCGCGGAAATACTCGGCCATGGTCAGGCCGGAAAGGCCGACGCGCATACGGGCCCCGGGGGGCTCGTTCATCTGGCCGTAAACAAGGGCGGTTTTATTGAGAACGCCCGATTCCTTCATCTCGTTATAAAGGTCGTTGCCCTCGCGGGTACGCTCGCCGACGCCGGTGAATACCGAGATGCCGCCGTGCTGCTTGGCGACGTTATTTATCAGCTCCATGATAAGGACCGTCTTGCCGACCCCCGCGCCGCCGAAGAGGCCGATCTTGCCGCCCTTGGCGTAGGGGCAGATAAGGTCGACGACCTTTATGCCCGTTTCAAGCATCTCTGTCGTCGATTCCTGTTCTTCATAAGAGGGAGCGGGACGATGGATAGGCCAGCGCTCTTCGTATTCGGGTTCGGGCTGGTTGTCGATGGCCTCGCCGAGAAGGTTGAATATGCGTCCCAGCGTGCCTTTGCCGACCGGAACGCTTATCGGCGCGCCGGTATCGACAGCCTCGGCCCCTCTGACAAGGCCGTCTGTGCTGCTCATGGCGATGCACCTTACGAGGTTATCGCCGATATGCTGGGCGACCTCGACGACCAGCTTTTTGCCGCCCAATTCTATTTCGATGGCGTTGAGCAGGGCAGGCAGATGATCATCCTTGAAGCGGATATCAAGAACAGGGCCGATGACCTGCACAACAGTACCGATATTTTTTTCCTGCATGGGCTTTCCTCCTTACTGTGCTTCTGCGCCGGCGACGATCTCTGTGATCTCCTGGGTGATGGCGCCCTGGCGCGCACGGTTATATTTAAGGCTGAGATCTTCGATCATCTCGCCTGCGTTCTTGCTGGCCGAATCCATGGCGTTGCGGCGGGCGGCCAGCTCGCTGGCCAGGCTCTCGCACACGCCGCCATAGACCATGCCGGTGACAAAGTCGGGGATGATCCGGCTGAAGAGCTCCGATGGGCCGGGCTCATAAAGGGTCAGGGCCCGGTGGGCCACGCGCTTTTCGCCGACCGTCGCCGAATGGAGCGGCAGCACGGTCATCATCATCGGTGTCTGGGACAGCATAGACGCGAACATGGTATAGGCCATATCGACACGGTCGAAGCTGCCGTCAAGAAAACCGCCGCATATGACCGATGCTATCTCCATCGCGGCGCTTCCGTCGACGCTCTCGACCTGGGCAAACCTGTCGGTAACTATTTCGGCCCCATGCTTGGTGAAATAGTCGACAGCTTTTTTGCCGATGGGCAGGAAACAGGCTTTGCTCATATCCCCCGCCTCGGCCATGACCATCTTGAATATGTTGTTGTTATAGCCTCCGGCAAGACCGCGGTCGCCGGCGATGACTATATAGCATGTCTTTTTTACCTCGCGCGCCCGAAGGAAGGGCGAATCGACGTCTCCGCCGGCCGCAGCGGCGATATCGCAAAGCGAGTTATAGAGCAGATCAAAGTACGGGCGGCTGTTTTCGGCCCGCTCCTTTGCCCTGCGGAGCTTTGAAGAGGCGACAAGCTCCATTGCCTTGGTGATCTGCATGGTGCTCTGCACACTTTTGATGCGCAGCTTGATGTCCTTCGAGGACCCTCCTGCCATATGCCGTCACCTGCCCTTATCTTTTGTCCGCAAGGAATACAGCTGTAAAGTCCCCCAGAGCCTTATCCAGCTTGGCCGATGTTTCGGCGCTCAGGTCCTTGGTTGTGCGTATATCGTCAAGAACATCCTGTCCCTGGGTGCGCATATAACTGTAAAGCTCGGATTCATAGGCCCTTACCTGCTGCACCGGCACATTTTTAAGATAGTTCTTTGTGACGGCATAGATGATGCAGACCTGAAGCTCGACATCGACCGGAGAGTTGCGGTTCTGCTTTAAGACCTCAACGATCCTTTCGCCCTGGGCCAGACGCTCTTTGGTATCGGCGTCAAGGTCGGAGCCGAACTGCGCGAAGCTCTGGAGCTCGCGATACTGAGAGTAGAGGAGCTTAAGGCTTCCGGCGACCTTCTTCATGGCCCTGATCTGGGCGCTGCCTCCGACGCGGGAGACCGAGATGCCGGGGTTGACGGCCGGCATGACGCCCGAGTGGAAGAGCTCGCTTTCAAGGAATATCTGGCCGTCGGTTATCGAAATGACGTTTGTCGGGATATATGCCGAGACATCGCCGGCCTGGGTCTCGATTATCGGCAGGGCAGTCAGCGACCCGCCGCCGTATTCGGGGTCAAGGCGTGCCGCGCGTTCCAGCAGACGGCTGTGGAGATAGAATACGTCGCCGGGATAGGCTTCACGTCCGGGCGGACGGCGGATCAGAAGGGAAAGTGCGCGGTAAGCGACGGCATGCTTGCTCAGGTCGTCGTAAATAACGAGCACATCCTTGCCCTGATCCATAAAATATTCGCCCATAGCGCATCCGGAATAGGGGGCGATATACTGAAGAGGTGCCATCTCGGAGGCCGAGGAGGATACGACGATGGTGTAGTCCATCGCGCCCGCCTGGGTCAGTGTTTCGACCAGCTGAGCGACCGTCGAGTTCTTCTGTCCGATGGCGACGTAGATACAGATAACGTCCTTGCCCTTCTGGTTGATGATGGTATCGGTGGCGATGACCGTCTTACCGGTCTGGCGGTCGCCGATTATAAGCTCGCGCTGGCCGCGGCCTATCGGTATCATGGCGTCGATAGCCTTGATGCCGGTCTGAAGGGGCACATTGACGCCCTTTCTTTCAATGATGCCGGGGGCTGTGCGCTCGATGGGGCGTGTCTCGCTGCTCTCGATGGGGCCTTTGCCGTCGATCGGCTGGCCAAGGGCATTGACTACGCGTCCGATAAGAGCCTCGCCGACCGGGACGCTTATGACCCTGCCGGTGCGCTTGACGGTATCGCCTTCCTTGATGCCGTCATCCGAGCCGAGCATGACTATCGAGACCGACTTTTCCTCAAGGTTGAGGGCCATGCCGTACTCGCCGTTGGGGAACTCGACCAGCTCGTTGGACATACAGTTGTCGAGTCCGTATGCCTTCGCGATACCGTCGCCCACCTGGATGATAGTCCCTGTCTCGCTGTGCTCGATCTCGTTTTTATAGTTTTTGATCTGTGCTTTGATGATACTGCTTATTTCATCGGGTCGCAGTTGCATTGACTCACCTGCTTTCTCTCCGCCCCGGGGGGCGGATAAAATAATTTATGCTTTCGCGTTCAAAAGGCTGTCTTTTATGGCGTCGAGGCGGGCGCGCACGCTTCCGTCGAAGCTCTGCCCGTCCATTTCAAGGCGCACTCCTCCGATACACGAGGGATCGATGCGGCAGCTCAGCTCTATCTTGCTGTGCAGCTTTTTGCCCAGCCTTTCGGCCAGTACTGCCAGCTGATCTCCGTCGATCGGGACGGCCGACACTGCCACAGCGGCAATGATGCCGTGGGCGGCGTTATAGAGCTTGATATACTGCTGCTCGCAGGATGGAAGCTCTTCGAATGTGCCGTTTTCCGCAAGGATGCACATGAAGCTGAGAAGATACTCGTGCACCCTGCCGCCGAAGGTCTCTTCAAGTATGCCGACACGCTTGTCCCTTGAAAGATCGGGGGTCGTCATAAGGCGGACATAATCGGGATCCTCCTTCAGAAGCGCGCATACCTCGCGCAGCTGGGGAAGGACCTCGCCGTCGACACCCTCTTCCTGACATAAAAGGAAGAGCGCCTTGCCGTAGGCATTTCCTATCTCGGTCATGCGTTATCACCCACAGAGGCGATGAACTCGTCGATAAGGGCCTTGTGATCCTCGGGCTTTATCTCTTTTTCGACGACCTTCTGCGCGATATCCAGCGCCATGGAGGAGATATCGTTCTTGATCTCGTTCATGGCCTTTACCTTCTCCTGTGCTATATCCTCGTCGGCCTTCTTGAGCATCGACTGGGCCTGATGCTGGGCCTGCAGGAGGATCTCGTCGCCCTGTCTGCCCGCCCTTTCGGTGGCGTTCCTGACGATCTGGGCGGCCTCCTCGTTGGCGGCCAGCAGCTTCTGCGAATACTCGGCCTTATCGTGCTGGGCCGACGCGTTGGCCTCCTCGGCCTCGGTATACAGCGTGCCGACCTCTTCGCGGCGTTTTTCGATTATCGCCTTGACCGGCTTGAACAGGAACTTTTTGAACAGGAGCATCTGGATAAGCAGGTTGCAGATCTGCGCGATAAAGGTCCAATACTTAAAATCTACAAGTGCCTGATACATTTATCAATTACTCCTTCTGCTTTCTTCGCCGTCTTTAAAATTAAAGAAGATTAAGGAACATGTTGGGGGCGACGAAGATGAGCAGCAGGCCGGTGACGAAGCCGTAAATACCGGTCGTCTCGGCGCAGGCGATACCGAGCAGCATGCTCGATGTAAGCTCGCCCTTCATCTCGGGCTGACGTGCGATGGCTTCGACAGCCTTGCCGGCGGTATAACCTTCGCCGATACCGGGGCCGATACCTGCGATCAGGGCCAGACCGGCGCCGATGGCGCAGCCCATAAGTACTAATGCTCTTTCCATAATTCTTTTGTCCTCCTGATTTTATTTTTTCAAATTTAAGCTTGTATCTCCGCCGCTATTCGGTGGCGGTCGAGATGTACATCATTGAAAGCATGCAGAATATGAATGCCTGCATGGCGCTTCCGAACCAGTCAAAATACAGCGACAGCACCGCCGGAACGCCCACCGTGAGAAAGGGAACACCGGCCAGAATTTCGCCGAGAAATCCGGGCAGCCACCCGAAGAGCGCATGGTTGGCCACGGTCAGGGCACTGTACAGAAGTGTCGTTATGACTCCGCCCGAAACGATGTTTCCGAAATGACGGAAGGCCATCGAAACAGGGGTAAAGACCTCACCCAGCATATTGAAGGGCGCCATGACAAAGACCGGGTCACAGAAGCCCTTCCAATAGCCGATAAAGCCGTTGGTCCTGAACTTATAGAAGGTTATGATGACAAATACGACGACGGCCCACGCCATTGTCGTCGAGATATCACCGGTCGGCGAAAAGACGCCGACAAGAGAAGCCATGCTGCAAGAGATCGACAGCGCGAATATGGCCGAGATGAAGGGAACATAGGACATGAACTTTTCACCCATATTCTCACGCACGAAGTTCTCGGCGGTCATGACCAGCTTTTCTGCCACAGCCTGGCGTTTCGAGATATTGCGGACCTTAAGGCCGCGGGTCAGCCAAATGCTCAGACCGGTGAGCACCGCCATCACCGCCCATGTGACGACAAGGGTCTCGGAGATCGGTATGCCGCCGAAGATGGGGATGTTGAACAGTATTTTTGCACCGGTAATAGATACATCCACTACTCATTTCCTCCTTTCTTCCTAAGCTCCTTTCTGAAAAGCGGCTCGACAAGAATGGTCAGCCGGGGGAAGAAGAGGCTCATGACGGCCATGATCCAGTTGATGCGCGGCAGTATGACCGCCACAACGACCATAAGGGCCGTCAGGGCCAGACGCAGACTGTAAGAGGCGTGTATGCGCCGCTTGGCAAGCGTCTGGTCGCCGTCGTGGGCCGCCTTGTTGACCGTGACGCCCAACATAAAAAAGTTCCATACGGCGAAAGCCCCTCCCCACAGGGCGCCGAGGAACACGGATATGTCATATTCGAAAAAAACAGCCCAGACGATCTGGACAAGGGCCGATATCGCCGCCGTTCCGGCCGCGATATACGCTGTTTCCTTTTTTACCACGGGATCCATCTGTTTATCATCCTTTCCTTTGAGACCGCCGCGCGATCTGACGGCAGAAGTTTACAAAGCATGATATGCCCGAAAGCAGCCCGACTATCACACCGAGCAATACGAGCCAGCTGCCCGCGCCGGTCTTTCGCTGGAGCCAGAGCGCGCCGAAGGCGCAGAATACCGGAGGAAAGGCGATCGAAAAGCCCAACTGGGTCAGATATCCGATATTCTGGACAATAGCCCGAACGGTCTTTTTATCCTTAAACAAATCGAGCCCTCCGCAGGCAAGAAGTCATATTAAATCTTATATACATTGTACACTTTCTTGACACCTTTGTCACGATATTTTTTTGTATTATGCCATAAGATTATCTGTTTTTCTATTAAAAATTATTATATGCGAAATCTATTCTTCTCACCGACGGATAAATATCGCCTTTCCGGGGAAAAATCGGCATGAGGTGATATATTTCATGCGAATGTCTGATGAAGAATACAAAAAGCTGTATGAGGGGCTGTCCCCTCGGTCGCCCAGCTATAAGAACATCCCGCTGGCCTTTCTGACCGGCGGCGCCATATGCGCCATAGCCCAGGGCTTCAAGTCATTCTATCTTTCCCGGGGCTTTGCCGAAAGCGACAGCGCGTCGCTGGTGTCGATAACGATGGTCTTTATCGGCGTGCTGCTGACCGCACTCGGGCTTTTCGGCAAGATAGCCCGCTTCGCCGGGGCTGGCACCCTCGTCCCGATAACCGGATTTGCCAACTCTATGGCCGCGCCGGCAATGGAGTTTCGAACAGAGGGCTTCATCCTCGGCACGGCGGTCAAGATGTTCACCATCGCCGGGCCGGTGCTGGTATTCGGCATATCGGCCAGCGTCATCTACGGCCTGTTCCTCTGGGCGGTGGGGTAGGCTCAGGTAAGGCTGATCAGCCGTGACAGCAGATAGAGTATCAGCATATGGGCGGGGTAAAAGCCGTAATTGAGCATCCTTGTCCACCGGCTGTGTATACCCTGGCGCCCGTGATAGAGCCATATGGGGATGAGGGAAAGCATGGCCAGCCCCTGCTCATAGATCTCGACGCTGTGTCCAAAGAGGCTGAGCTCGAGGATCTCACCGCCCAGAAGCTCGCAGTTTATCCACCACATGGCGGCCAGCAGGAGGGTCTGCACCCATATTTTCCGTTCCCTGAGTATATAAAAGGCCAGAACGGTCAGGACACCTGCGCCGTAATAATCGACCATCAATACCGTCCCGGCGGCCAGACCGACTATGCACATCAGCACGGCCATGGCCGCCCCCAATATCCTGCCCTTTCTTTTATATACGGCGTCGATGGCCCACATGCAGAGAAATGCTATTATAAATGTCCATATGACATTCTGATGATAGGGATAAAAGACCGTCCCGGCGTACATGAGGTCGAAAGGTATCTCAGACAGTACCGCGGTGATCAGCAGCCGCAGAAGGTATTTCTTCCTGTTTCCCGTGCGCACGAAGCCCTCGGACAGAAGAAAGGCGAATATCGGAAAGGCCAGGCGGCCGATGTGGGTCAGCCACATGGCGTCGCCGGCCACCGTCGCCCAGGCATGGTCGCACAGCATGAGGCCCATAGCCAGCAGGTGCAGCCCGAAGGCGCTTATATCTGTTTTGTGTTCTTTCATTATTATCTCCCTCCGGCGGGCCACGGCCTGCCTTTGCCCGATATTATATCAGACGCCGCACAGGCTGTCTATATGCAAAGATATGGCAGCGTCTATTGACAAAGGCATATAGTTGTAGTATCATCCATTTTGGTTGAAGGTACAACTATTGTAAGGAAGGTAATAAATATGGACAAAACAGGGCGGAAGATAACAAAGATCGCCCGCGAGGTGACACGGCTGGTCGTCCGCACCATGAAGGACGAGGGGGTCGGCTCGGGCGAGCTCGATCTCATCCACGCCGTGCGGCACTCGCCGGGGATATCCCAGAAGGATGCCGCCGCCATGCTCAATATGGACAAGGGGGCTGTCGCCCGCAGGGTCGCCAGCCTCGAAGGCAAGGGGTATCTGACCCGCAGGGCCGACCCCGATGACAGCCGCCGCCAGATGCTCTATCCCACCGAGAGGGCCGAGGAGCTGCGCAACTCGAGGGAGCAGGTCGAAGCCGCCTTTTATGAATGGCTGCTTGAAGAGCTGGAGCCCGAAGAGGCCGATCGGTTCTGCGAGACCCTTGATAAGCTCTACCTGCGCTCCAAGGCCGAGAGCCGCAGCGGCTTCGGCCATGTCATGCCGCTTATAGAAGGGGAGAAGAGCATATGAAAAAAGCCCGGAGGGCGCTGCCGCCCGACAGGATCTCTACATATTTCCTCGATCAGCGCGGGCCCCTGATCGCCATTACGGTCAGCGGTCTTATCTATAACATCGGTCTGACGGCCGGGCCCTATTTTGAAGGCAAGCTGGCCCAGTGCCTGGTCGACATAACCGGCGGCAGGGCCACATCCCTCGACATGGGGCGCATCGCCCTTGCCTATGTGGCGGCCATACTGCTGGTCCAGTTCACGCGCTTCTTCAAGCGCTTTTATGTCCGCCGCTTTGCAAACAATGTCAACCGCAGCATGAAGGGCACCCTCTTCACCGGCCTTTTGTCCGACACCCGGGACGGCGACCGCGGCTCTGCCATGACAAAGGCCATCGCCGACGCCGATGCCTGTTCGGAGGGCATGCGAAAGGTGACGACCGAGATATTCGATACCGGCATCGCCATGGCGGCCTATGCCGTCATGCTGATATCCCTCGACCGGCGTCTGGCGCTGCTCTCCTGCATCTTCCCGCCCGCCGCCTTCTTTATCGCCGGGCGTCTGGGCAAGATGGTCACCTCCCGCACGGCCGAATACCGCAAGAGCGCCGGCGAGCTCAACTCGATGACCCTCGACCGCATATCGGGCGCCGTTACATACCGCGTCTTTGGCCTTGAGGATCAGCGTCAGGCGGCCTATGACAGCTGCCTCGAGGGCTATGAGAAAAAGGCCGTCGCCGCCGAGATGTGGGAGAACACGCCGCAGCCCATATATCTTGTCTTCTCGATGGCCGGGGCCGTGCTGATACTCTGGCTGGGCGGAAAGAATGTCATGGGCACCGGCTGGCGGGTCTGGGATGTCGCCTCCTTCACGGCCTTCCTCTCCTGCTTCACAAAGGTCGCCACCAAGGCCTCCAAGACGGCAAAGCTCTTCAACGCCATCCAGAAGGCAAAGGTATCGTGGAAGCGTGTCCAGCCCCTTCTGGCCGCCGCCTCGGAAGCCCCCGATGTCGTGCCGGGCAAGCCCTCGGCCCTCGAGGTCAGCGGTCTTTCGGCCGGATGGCCGGGCGGAGAGCCGATATTCTCCGGCCTTGACATAAGCGCCGCGCCGGGTCAGGTCATCGGCGTGACCGGCCCCGTCGCCTGCGGCAAATCGACGCTGGGCAAGGTCTTTGAGGGCGTCGTGCCCTACGGAGGCCATGTCGGCCTTGGCGGACGCGAGCTTTCCTCCCTGCCCCGGCAGGAGCTGGCCGGGCTGGTCGGGTATCTCGGCCACGATCCCCAGCTCATAAACGATTCGGTCGTAAACAATGTCCTTATGGGGCGTCGGGGCGACGCCCGGTCGGCCCTTGAAACGGTCTGCCTCGACGGCGAGGTAAGGGCCATGGAAAACGGCATCGACACCCATGTCGGAAACGCCGGCAGCCGCCTTTCGGGCGGCCAGCGCGCAAGGCTTGGGCTGGCCAGGACCCTGCTCGAGCCCCGCCCCCTCATCGTCCTCGACGATCCCTTCTCGGCCGTCGACCGCGATACCGAGACAAAGATCATGAACAACCTGCGCGCCCTCGCGCCGCAGAGCGTCATTATAATAATATCCCACAGGCTGCGCCTCTTCCCCTCCTTCGATAAGATCATATGGATGGACGGCGGCCGGTGCGAGACCGGCAGCCACGAAGAGCTCATGGCGGCCTGCCCGGGATCCGCCGGTCTTTTCAACGAACAGGAGGGCGTAAAAAATGAAAAATAAAATGTCTGTCTCCCGCGCCGTCCTCGCGGCGGCAAAGGGTTCGCCGCTTCTCTTTCTTTCGCTGGCAGCGGCCATAATAATTTCGGCCCTGGCCGGGCTGCTTCCCCCTCTGGTCCTCGGCCGCGCCGTCGACAGCCTTTCGACAAGCGCCGGGCTGCCCCTCTGGCTGGCGCTGGGTTACTTCCTCTCGCTGGCGCTGGCCGGCGCTCTCGACGCCGGGCGCGAGGTCCTTATAACCGTATCGGGACAGCGCATGACCCACGTTCTGCGCGGCGAGATGTGCCGCAAGCTCTCTCGCCTGCCCTCCGGCTATCTTGCCGGGGCCGACCCCGGACAGCTGACATCCCTCTTCACCGGCGATGTCGACGCCATGGAGGCCCTTTTCGCCTCGGGCGTCGTCAGCATGTTTGCCGACGCCTGCCGCGTCATCGGCGTTCTGGGCGTCGTATTTGTCAAGAGCCGCGGCCTTGCCCTCATGATGCTCATCCTTCTGCCGATCCTCGGCGCCTTCACCCGCTTCTGCCAGAAGCGCATGAAGCTCTACAGCCTGCGCCAGCGCCGCGCGACGGCCGTCGTCGCCGGTCATGTGCCCGAAGCTCTGGCCTGCCTCGACACGATAAGGCTGCTGGGCGCGCAGAAGTATATGGAAAAGCGCTATGACGATTCCCTCGGCGACACATACAGCGCCACCGAGCATATGAACTTCTTCGATTCGATCTATTCCCCCGTTATCATCGTATCCTCGGCCGTGACCGTTGCGGTCATGATGTATCTCAGCTCGCTGGGCGGCCTTCCCGGGCGGCTTTTCGGCATGACGGCCGGCACGGCTGTCGCCATGATAAGCTATGTCACCAAGGTCTTTGAACCCATCGAGGCCATCGGCATGGAGATCCAGAATATCCAGACGGCCATGGCCGGCGCCCATAGGATCAACGATTTCTTCTCTCTTGAAGAGGCTCCCCGCCCCTCGGGCACGGCCCTGCCCGATCCCGAGCTTCCGGCCGTCGAGGTCGGCGGAGTCACCTTCGGCTATGACGACACCCGCGATGTCATAAAGGATTTTTCGATGAAGGTCGCCCGCGGCGAGAACGTGACGGTCACCGGCCGCACCGGCGCAGGCAAGAGCACACTCTTCAAGCTGATACTCGGCCTCTATCCCCCCAAGAGCGGCGATATAAAGGTCATGGGCATAAGCCCCTGTGATATCTCGCCCGGGCAGCGCAGGCATATCTTTGGCTATGTCGAACAGTCCTTCCGCCCCGTCCCCGGCACGGTAAAGGATCAGATAACCCTTTGGGACGCCAATCTGTCGGACGAAATGGTGCGCAGGGCGGCCGCCCTTTCAGGCCTTGACGAAACGATATCCCGTATGCCCAAGGGCTATGACACCCCCTTTGACCCCAGCCTCTTCTCCCAGGGTCAGCTCCAACTGCTGGCCATCGCCCGCGCTGTCGCCTCCGACCCCTCGGTGCTCATGCTCGATGAGATAACGGCCGGTCTCGACTCCGACACCGAAGAGCGCGTGCTGTCGGCCCTCGAGCGCGCGTCCCGGGGACGCGCCGTCATATCGATCTCCCACCGCTTCAGCGCCCGCGCCGGCGGACGGACGGTCTCACTTTAAAAATACAGCCCCCGGGCATATGGTCGGGGGTCTGCTTGGCAAAAAGTCTGTGCTGTCACAGACTTTTTCTATTGGATGTTTTTGTCGTGACATGTGCGCGGCAAAAACACGTTGACCCGCCAATTTTACCGCAGTAAAATGGCGAAACCGGCCCGCAGGCCGGAGCCAAACTAACTTCAACGGCGCTTCTGCGCCGCGCCGGCAGTCCGGCGTAACGATTTGCACGGACATGAGCCGTGCAAATCTATTTAAATTAAAAAGGGGACCCCACGGGCGTGTCCGTGGGGGAAAGAAAACCCAGCGAAGCGGTTTTTCGACAGTCTCAAAGGCCTGCGCCGAGGCGCAGGCTTTTTCGTGTTATTCCTTTGCTGCCCTGACGATAAGCATCATCGGCCGCCCTCCGGCCTGTTTTTCCCGAGCTTTTTCCAATACATCAGCCTGTATAATGTAGGCGAGAGGGAGAACTGGGCCATAAGGGCCTCGGCCTCGGCCTTGGCCTCATGCCGCTTTTCCTCCGGCATGTTGGAGCGGTAGGCGCGGATGAGGATATTCTTGGGCGAGTGGGCCAGATCGACGAACTCGAGCAGGGAGGTCTTATACCCGGCGCTCTCCAGCAGGCAGCCGCGTATGGCGTCGGTCATAAGGGCGGCGGTGCGCTCTTTGATTATGCCGTAGCGGGTCAGGGCCGAAAGGCTGCCGCCCTCTATCTGGGAATTAAGCTCGTGCTGGCAGCAGGGGACAGAGAATATCATTTTCGTGCCCCAGCTGACGGCGTTATAGATGGCGTGGTCGGTGGCCGTGTCGCAGGCATGGAGGGATATGACCATGTCGGGGGTCTTTTCCGGCCTGTATCCGGCGATATCGCCCAGCCGGAAACTAAGGCCGGTATAGCCGTATTTGAAGGCGGTCAGATTGCACTCGGCGATGACGTCGGCCTTGAGATCGAGGCCGATGACCGTTGGGTGCAGGCCGCGGATCTCGGTCAGGTAATAATAGAGTATAAAGGTCAGATAGGACTTGCCGCAGCCGAAGTCGATTATCGTCATGTCGTCCCGGCCATAGGCGCGGACGGCGTCGTCGATAAGCTCGACGAACCGGTTGATCTGACGGTATTTGTCGTGCATCCTTGCGG
>CAKUAK010000002.1 GCA_934636325.1 uncultured Eubacteriales bacterium | reverse complement strand
GTTTTGGTATTATAAAGCTCCGCGGCCACAGCCGCGGGGCTTTTGTCATGTTTACGTTAAGGGATCCGCAGCCAGCGGATAAATCATCCGATTTTACCGTCGGCTAAAAGCCTTGACAGGTTATCGTAAAACCTTTGACCAAATATGAAATAGTATCCCTTTTCGTGCATCACTACATATTTGCCGTTAAACTTTCTGAAGCTGCCTGTCACTTCTTCGGTGAGCTTATCATTTGACCGCACTGTAAGTATTTCGATGGTGCTGATCAGTCTGCCCTTTTTTATAAACTCAAGTGTATATAGCTCGGTAAGATCGACTCTTTTCAGAGAAATCTGGGAAAGGTTGACCACTCCGACACCGACCCCACCATTGAATGTGTCCATGATGTTTTTTGGATCCGCGAAAGTCCCAATGTAAGAGCCGTTACTGTAGACATTCATCGCATCAGCATCAAGAAGCCCATTATAAGGTTTCATATCTATGAGGCTGCTTATAATAGGCATAAGAAAAACGGCGGCAATTATGATACAGGTAATAAATAATGCCCGCTTATGACGAAAGGGGTTTTTCATTAACAGACTCCTCTTGCTTAATGCAAAAACATTACCGATTGATATCTATATTCTTGCTTGTAATAAAAATACTATATCCACGGCGTAAGTTCAATATTTTTTAAATAAATTCATAAAATATTAAAAAACTGCTGACGAATAATCATTTACTTTGATTGGGATGGGGCACGACGGCCTCCTCGATGCCATTTCAGGATATATGCTTCAAAGGGGCAGGCAGCCGCCCGTTGCCCCCATCGCCGCACTTGTTTTTGGGGCGGCTTTGTGATAAAATAAAATATCCGCAAACAGTTTCAGTAATTTATGGGAGAAACAATAATGGCCGAAAAAATAACGAAAAGGCTGGATAATTTTTTTCTGGCTTTTTTGGTGATAAACCCTTTTCTCGACGTCATCAGCGGCGTGTATATAAAGCTGCTCGAGACCATAACCGAAAAGAACTTCGACACCATCGCCCTGCCGGTCACGCCCAGCCTTGTCATACGTATGGGTGTGCTGCTGCTCTTCGCGCTGTCGGCGCTGATATCCTTTGATAAAAAAGCCATCGGGACGGCCCTGCCGGTCGTGTTGGCGTGGATAATGTCTGTGGCCGGGGAGATAGTTTTCTTTTATTCCTTCAATCTTTACGGCGATATCCAGTATATTGCCCGATTTGCCTATAACCTGGCCGTCGTGCTGATATATATGGCGGTATTC
Organism: uncultured Eubacteriales bacterium; assembly: GCA_934636325.1. Classification (GTDB taxonomy): domain Bacteria; phylum Bacillota; class Clostridia; order Oscillospirales; family Butyricicoccaceae; genus RGIG1902. The sequence goes on along the minus strand of CAKUAK010000002.1, from coordinate 7,287 downwards.
CGCCGCATGGGCCTGCCGCGGGCGCGGCTGCTCAAAAAGCTGGAGGATGTTCTTGCCTTCTCGCTGCTGCTGCTTTCGTCGACCATCATCGTTTCGTATATCTTCGGCATGGGCTATACGACCTATGCCGACCGCTACGGCTATCGCGGCACCCGGGGCTTCTTCTATTCGGGCAACGATATAACGGCCATCCTCATGGCCGGGCTGCCGGTCGTCATATGCGCATTTTTGCAGCTCAAGGACAGCAACAAGAAATATGTCATGTATGCCTTGAGCTCTTCGCTGACCGCCATCTGCCTTATGCTGATCGGCACGAAAACGGCCTTTATCGCCGTCATCGCCACGGTGGCCGTGCTTGCCGTCTGCGCCGTTTGCCGCATTGTCATGCAGAAGGATAAGCTGCCCCTGCGCCGCATGGTGATACTCGTCCTGATATCCCTTCTCATATTCGGATTCATGGCGATCGTCTCGTCGGAATCGGTCTTTTCGGAGATCCGGACGTCCTTTATGAGCACCGGCAACACCCTTGAAAAAGAGGGCGCGGCGACCGCACTTCTGTCGGGACGCCAGACCAAGCTCAAGCGGGCCTTCTCGATGTATAAAGAGGGCGGGATATACACATGGATCTTCGGTGTCGGCCGCGGCACCCAGGCCGCCATCATCGAGATGGATCTTTTCGAGGTCGTCATTTATTACGGCCTCTTCGGCGCGGCGGCCATGCTCTGGCTCTATATAAAGCTGGGGCTGGGGTTCGTCGTCAGCTTCTTCAAAAATACCGTCATGCTCAAGCGCGACCTCATGCCGGTGGCCTGCCTTGTGTCGCTGGCCCTCTGCGCCGGATACCTGCTGATCGCCGGGCATATACTCTTCAGCGTCACCTCGGGCTTCTATTTCTCATATATGCTGATCTTCGGAAAGGCCATATATGCCCCAAAGCCCTCCGAACTCAAAATATTTTAAAGTCGTATACTATAAATAAAGAAAGATAAAAAGCCTGTGCCGTGCGGCACAGGCTTTTTATCTTATAGGAACTTCTTTTTGCGGCATATCCAGATGCTCAGGGCAACAAAACCGACGCTGATGATTATCATTGCGGGGTATCCGTATTTCCAGCTTAACTCCGGCATGCCGACAAAGTTCATGCCATACCATCCGGCCAAAAGCGAAAGGGGCATGAATACCGTTGTGACAATGGTCAGGACCTGCATTATCCTGTTTTGACGGATGTCTATCTCCGATTGAAAAAGGCTTTGGATCTGCCCGCAATATTCGCGCAGGAGCTGCGATTCTTCACGCAGACGCACGATCCTGTCCGCGAGCATCCGAAAAAGCATCTGCTCTTTTTCCGAGAAAAAACAATCGGCACTATCCTGAAAGGTGAAGGCGACATCATCGAGCTGTGAATAGTAACGGAAGCGGGCCATGACCTCTTTGCGCAAATTTGCCATTGGTCCGTTGAAGTTATCAAGCTCTCCGGACAACACTTTTTCTTCCAGACTTTGTGCCTGATCCTCTATTTCCTCAAGGTGATGAAGATCGCGAGCGATAATCTGCTCTATGAGGCAGTAAATGAATCGCCCGACGCTGCCGTCCAGCCGTGCCTTTGTTTTTATGATATGGTGCAGCTTTGAAAGCAAGTAATCGGTATCATCGACAATAACTACACGGGAAGGGGTTATAAGATAACCGCAGGCAAGCGCTTCGCCGTGTTTCCAAGCCTGAGGAATGAGAAGCGTGCCGGTGATGCAGTCGCGGCGAAGCTCGGCTTTGCAGACCTTGACGTCATGCGCATAGGGGACATGATGGAGAACCTTATCGAGGCCGGACAGTGCAGGCGCATGGGCAAGCTCATCTGAATCAAGCAGCAGAACAGCCGGCATATCGGGGGCCGGGACATTTTCAAGCGGCATCAGATTTTCTTTTATGGCATACCAGTACAACTTATATCACCTTTTGCGTTTTTAAATCTATTTTACTTAATGGTGCAATAAAACGCAAGATACAGGATGTCTGTTCGGCCGGAAAGAGCTTTATCACCCACGCGGGAAAAAGATCGTCCCTCTGCGCCGGGACGCAGAGGGACATGAAGATACTATTCAGAGAACATGAGGTCGGTGTAGGTCGAAAGCGGCCAATATTCGTCGCCCATAAGGGTCTCCAGCCTGTCGGCCGTCTCGCGCAGAGCCTCCATGGCGGGGAAGATCTTGTCGCGGTAGAATACAGAATGGGCCTTTATGCTTTCGAAATCGCCGGTGTGGGCCTTCTCGATCAGCTTTTCCAGCTTGCTGAGGTTGGTCCTGAACTGCGCTCCGGCGGCCGAGACCTCCTTGAGCATGCCCGACTCGATGGTGACGTCGACAGCAAGGCCGGTGTCGCGCAGGCTGTTGAGGGTGTCGGAAAGAAAGCGGGTGTATTTGATTATGGCCGGGAGGATCTGTCGCTTGGCCATCTCGACCATGGTAAGGGCCTCGATGTTGAGCGTGCTGACATAGTTGTCGTGATAGATGCCGTATCTGGCCTCCAGCTCGCGGCGGGTCAGAACGCCGAAGCGCTCGAAGAGCTCGATGGTCTTGGGGGCGATGGCGGCGTCGAAGGCGTCGACCGAATTGTCGATGTTGGGCAGGCCGCGGCGCTTGGCCTCTTCGATCCACTCGGCGCTGTAGTTGTTGCCGTTGAAGATGATGCGCTTGTGGTCGCGGACGATCTCGCGGATTATATCGTGGACTTCGGCGTTGACGTCGTCACAGACCTCCAGCCTGTCGGCTATCTTGCAGAGGACGTCGCTCATGATGAGGTTGGTCACCGTGTTGCAGTCGGCGATGCTCATCGAAGAGCCCAGCATACGGAACTCGAACTTGTTGCCGGTATAGGCCATGGGAGAGGTCCTGTTGCGGTCGGAGACATCCTGGGGCAGGGTCGGCATCGAGCTGACGCCGATCTTAAGGCTGCCGCCCTGACGGAAGTTGGATTCGCCGCCGGTCTCGATCTCGTGGAGGATATCGGTCAGCAGATCGCCGAGGAATACCGAAACGATGCAGGGGGGAGCCTCGTGGCCGCCCAGGCGGTGATCGTTGCCCGGGCCGGCGATGGTCATGCGCAGAAGCTCGGAATAATCGTCGACAGCCCAGATAAAGGCGCTGAGGAAGAGGAGGAACTGGGCGTTGGATTCGGGTGTCTTGCCCTGCTTGAGCAGGTTGTGGCTGCCGTCGGCCGAGATCGACCAGTTGTTATGCTTGCCCGAGCCGTTGACACCGGCAAAGGGCTTTTCGTGCAGCAGACATACAAGATCGTTGCGAAGGGCGACCTTCTTTAAGGTCTCCATGATGAGCTGATTGTTGTCGCAGGCGATGTTGGAGGTGTTATAGACGGCGGCCAGCTCGTGCTGGGCGGGGGCGACCTCGTTGTGCTCGGTCTTGGCGGGAACGCCGAGGGACCAGAGCTCTTCGTCGACCTGACGCATGAAGCTGCCGACCTTTTCTTTTATAGAGCCGTAATAGTGATCGTAAAGCTCCTGGCCCTTTGCAGGCTTCGCGCCGAAGAGGGTGCGGCCGCACAGCATGAGGTCGTGGCGTCCGGCATAGAGCGATTTGTTGATGAGGAAATATTCCTGCTCGGCGCCGGCCATGGATACGACCCTCTTGGTGTCGGTGTCGCCGAAACAGCGGAGGATGCGGACGGCCTGCTTGGAGATGGCCTCCATCGAACGCAGGAGGGGGGTCTTTTTATCGAGTATATCTCCGTTGAAGGAGCAGAAGCATGTGGGGATGCACAGCGTGCCCTCCTTGACGAAGGCGGGAGAGGTGCAGTCCCAGGCCGTATAGCCTCTGGCCTCGAAGGTGGCACGCATGCCGCCCGAGGGGAAGGAGGAGGCGTCGGCCTCGCCGCGGACAAGCTCTTTGCCAGAGAAGGACATGATTATCGTGCCGTCCTGCTGGGGGTTGATAAAGCCCTCGTGCTTTTCGGCGGTATAGCCGGTCATCGGCTGAAACCAGTGGGTGAAGTGTGTGGCGCCCTTGTCCAGCGCCCATCTTTTCATGCCGTTGGCGACGGCGTCGGCGATGGCGGGGTCGAGGTTGCGGCCGTCGTTGATCGTCTTGCGCAGCTGCTTATATGTGTCACCCGGCAGGTACTTTCTCATGGCGTTATCGTCAAAGACGTTAGAGCCATATGTTTCGATAAGGGAATCGCCTTTCTCAATCACTTTTTGTCACCCTTTCAGGAAAAATTATGGTACAAGAATATACCCTTTACCCCGACAAAGTCAATAGGATACGAAAAAAGACTTTAAAATATTTTATAATGTCAAAATCATAAGCGTAATATATAGCAATATCCGTATATAATGCTTAAAATAACTTGAATAATGTCAAAATCACGATGACCGGGCCTTTGGCCTGCTATGCCCCGGGCGAAAAATCCGCCGGAAGGGCGGCCGGGGGCGGGAGCAGGCATTATTTTCACCAAAAGTAAGGGTCTGTTTTTGTCCCAATTCGAGATTTTTACAAAAAATGAAAATTCCCCTTGACTTTCGCCCTTTGTCGGGGTAACGTAAAAAAGTGTTTTTTACAAACAGAATAATGATCACGATCACAATAAAAGGGAGTGTTATGCTGTGAAGTACATTTTTGTCACCGGCGGTGTCGTGTCCGGCCTCGGAAAGGGCATCGTCGCCGCGTCGCTGGGCCGTCTGCTCAAGGAGAAGGGATATAAGGTCGTCGCCCAGAAGCTCGACCCGTATATCAACGTCGACCCCGGCACCATGAGTCCTTTGCAGCATGGCGAGGTCTTTGTCACCGAGGACGGAGCCGAGACCGATCTCGACCTCGGCCATTACGAGCGCTTCATCGACGAGAACCTCAATAAATATTCCAACCTGACCTCGGGCAAGGTATACTGGAATGTCCTGAATAAAGAGCGCCGCGGCGAGTACCTCGGCCAGACGGTGCAGGTCATCCCCCATATAACCGACGAGATCAAATCATTTATATATAACGTCGGACGCAAGAACGATTCCGACATCGTCATAACAGAGATCGGCGGCACGACCGGCGACATCGAGAGCCAGCCCTTCCTTGAAGCGGCCCGCCAGGTCTCGATGGAGGTCGGCAAGGAGAACTGCATGTTCATCCATGTCGTGCTCATCCCCCAGATCCCCGGCTCGGACGAATACAAGACCAAGCCGGCCCAGCACAGCGTAAAGGGCCTTCAGGGACAGGGAATCTTCCCCGATATCCTTGTCGCCCGCCTCGACGGCCATCTTGACGAGGGCAGCCGCCGCAAGCTGGCCCTCTTCTGCAACATGCAGCCCGAGTGCATCGTCGAAAGCACCACCGTGCCGATACTCTATGAAGCCCCCCTCATGCTGGAGGAAAACGGCTTTTCGACGATAGTCAGCCGCAGGCTGGGCCTTGTCCCCCAGAAGCCCGATATGGGCTCGTGGATACAGATGATAGAGCGCATCATAAGCCGCGAGCGCCGCGTCACCATCGCCGTCGTCGGCAAATACACCAGCCTGCATGACGCCTATCTGTCGGTGGCCGAGGCGCTGCATCACGGCGGATACGACAATAACGTCCATGTCGATATACGCTGGGTCGACAGCGAAGAGCTTAATGACGACAACGCCGCCGAGCTGCTCGAGGGCTGCGGCGGGGTGCTTGTCCCCGGCGGCTTCGGCAGCAGGGGAATAGAGGGCATGATCGCCGCCTGCCGCTATGCGAGGGTAAATAATATACCCTATTTCGGCATATGCCTCGGCATGCAGATCGCCGTCATCGAATACGCCCGCGACGTCGCCGGGCTGGAATACGCCAACTCGGGCGAGTTCGACGATCAGACCCGTTACAAGGTCATCGACCTCATGCCCGACCAGCAGGGCAATATCCCCAAGGGCGGCACGATGCGTCTCGGCGCCTATCCCTGCAATATCGTTCCCGGCAGCATGATGGAAAAGGCCTATGGCTGCCGAGAGATCTCCGAGCGCCACCGCCACCGCTATGAGTTCAACAATATTTACCGCGACGCGCTGGAAAACGCCGGACTGCATCTGACCGGCCTTTCGCCCGACGGACATCTTGTCGAGGCTGTCGAGGTCCCGGCCAACCGCTTCTTTGTCGGCGTCCAGTATCACCCTGAGTTCAAGAGCCGCCCCAATAAGGCCCATCCCCTCTTCCGCGAGTTCATCGCCGCCTCGGTCGAGCCGAGAGAGTAAGAGTATATAAATAAAGCCCGCCTGCGAAAAAGCAGGCGGGCTTTTCATATGTGCGGGACTTCACAGCTTCTCGGCGACGGCCTTTATATATCTGAAGAGGGTATAAAAGACGAGGCAGGCGGCGGTGACCGTTTCGATGACGACGACCGGCGTCAGCCAGCTTTGGCCCATGCCGATCGAATCGAAGTATATACGGCTCTGGTCGGCCGCCGTGGCCGTTATGACAAAGGGGAAGGTGAAGGAGGCATAGCTGGGATAGAAGGGCAGGCGCAGCAGGGAGGGCATGCGGGACAGGACAGCGAGGCAGAGGGCCGACGAGAGGGCCAGCAGGAATACGACCATTGCCGTATGCTTGCCGGCCACCGATTTGGCATAGGCCGTAAGGCATAATGCCGCCGGCGAGGTATAGATGCAGAAAAGAGGACGTGCGGCCTCGGGCACAGGCAGCCTGACATACCGCAGGGTCACCGGGATGAAGAGGCAGAGAAGGCATGTCAGGGCAAAGAAGAAGGCGGCTGTCCCAAGCCCGGTATGCCCGAACACCGGGGCGGTTATCGCCCATGTCGTCGCGCCGACAAATACCACAAAATAGCTGGCATAGACCCTTTCGAGCCGGAAGTGCAATATGTATTTACAGGCGAACCATGCGATATATGCCCCGTGCAGCAGGACGGCGGCGAACCACAGGATCTGTGCCGCGGCCTCGGGCAGGATCGGCTTTATATAGGAGAGCAGCATTATCGTGCCCATGGGAAAGGTGGCCGAGGTCGAAGCGGCGGCAGCGTCGGTCGAAAGGGAGCGCAGGATATCGTGCCGGTCAATGGCCAGCTTGGCCGTCAGCAAGAGCCACAGCGCGGCCGACAGCCCGCCGCAGACACAGCGCGCAAGCTCGCCCTCCGCGGTCAGACCGAATATATTTGAGAATACGCCCTGAAGCAGGTTGCCCAGTGCCGCAAGGGCCAGCATGACCCCGCAGGCCGGGAAGGGCAGGGCGTGAAGCAGCTTTTTCATTTTTATCGCTCCTTTTTTCAGGTGCCGTATTTCAGGATATCCCCATCGGGGATATATGTCAATAT
>CAKUAK010000001.1 GCA_934636325.1 uncultured Eubacteriales bacterium | reverse complement strand
CGGGCTTGCCGCAGACCGGGCAGACGTCGCTTATATGCTCCTGATGGAAGGGCATGCAGCGCGAGGGCATTCCTGTGACATCCTTGATGACCTCTTCGCAATGCTGGTCGCCGCACCACATGGCCTTTACGAACCTGGGCTTTGCGGCGATGGCTTCCTTCATCTCGTCAAGCGTCGTGGCCGACACGATGTTATTGTCGAGATTGTCCTTGGCCTTCTGATAGATGGCGTCGCCAAAGGCCTTGAGTATGGCGGGGATAGCTGTCTCCAGCTCGTCCAGCGAGCAGACGGTCTTTTCGCGGTTGTCCCTGCGGACCAGGACACAGTTATTGTTTTCGATATCTCTCGGGCCGATTTCGAGTCTTACGGGAACACCCTTCATCTCGTACTCGGCGAACTTCCAGCCGGGGCTCTGATCGGAATCATCCAGCTTTACCCTTATGCCGGCGGCCTTGAGCCTTGCAGCCAGCTCGCGGGCCTTATCGAGAACGCCGGGCTTGTGCATTGCGACGGGGACGATGACGACCTGGATGGGCGCGATAGCGGGAGGCAGAACAAGGCCGGAGTTATCGCCGTGGGTCATGATTATACCGCCGATAAGCCTTGTCGAAATGCCCCAGGAGGTCTGGTGGACATAGGACAGCTTGTTGTTTCTGTCGGCAAACTGGATGCCGAAGGCCTTTGCAAAGCCGTCGCCGAAATAGTGGGATGTGCCGCTCTGAAGAGCCTTGCCGTCGTGCATCATGGCCTCGATGGTATATGTCTCTTCGGCGCCGGCAAACTTCTCCTTATCGGTCTTGCGGCCCTTTATAACAGGCATGCAGAGGTATTCACGGCAGAGTTTTTCGTAAAGATCGAGGATATCAAGGGTCTCTTTTCTGGCCTCTGCCTCTGTCTCGTGGATGGTGTGACCCTCCTGCCACCAGAACTCGCGGGTGCGCAGGAAAGGACGAGTCGTCTTTTCCCATCTGACAACGCTGCACCACTGGTTATACAGCTTGGGCAGATCGCGCCAGGAATGGACGATATGGGCATAATGCTCGCAGAAAAGGGTCTCGGATGTCGGGCGGACGCAGAGACGCTCTTCGAGCTTCTCGTTGCCGCCGTATGTGACCCATGCGACCTCGGGTGCAAAGCCCTCGACGTGATCCTTTTCCTTCTGGAGCAGGGATTCGGGGATGAATATGGGCATGGCTACGTTCTCGTGGCCCGTCTCCTTTATCATGCCGTCAAAGATATGCTGGATATTCTCCCAGATGGCATATGCATAGGGACGCACGACTATGCAGCCTCTCATGCTGGAATAATCGGCAAGCTCAGCCTTTTTTACGATGTCTGTGTACCACTGGGCGAAGTCATCCTCCATGGAGGTGATCTGCGACACCAGCTTCTTGTCGTCAGCCATTTTATATACCTCTCTTATTATAATCAAAAATAGGCGGCATTGACATGCCGCCTATAAGTTTAGCATTTATTACAATACGGCCAGTACAAAGGTCAATGCCAGAAACGCGCCTGCCGAGTACTTGGTTATCTTTTCGAGCTTGGCGTCCATCGAACGGGCCTTATTCTTTCCGAAGAAAGTTTCGGCAGCACCGCCGACCTCGCCGAGGCCCTGGCTGTTGCCCGACTGAAGCAGAACAGATGCGATAACCACAAGACAAACGAGCACGTGGACTATTGTAAGAACCAGTCTCACCGTTTCATTCATGAGAAAAACCCTCCATTATATACAACTATTTTAGCAAAAAATCAGCAATACACATTTTACCACATGCAAAGCAATTTGACAAGCCTAATTTTTGCCTCAACAGCCGTGCGGCGCGGTACTCCGTGTACTTTTTTAAGCCTTTCTTGCAATAGCACGCTTGGCGGCGGCTTCGATCTCGGCGGCCGTCAGCTTATATGTCTCGCGCAGGAAGGCCTCTGTGCCGACCTGGCCGAACTCGTCGTGGACGCCGACCATCTCGACCGGGGCGGGAGCATTCTTGGC